>DATBWU010000106.1:0-13757 GCA_036514635.1 Anaerolineae bacterium
CGCCGCCCGCCGGACGCTGGCGCACACGGCCGCGCAGGTCGAGTCCGCGTGCGAGGCAGCGGTGAGTTTCTGGACTCGCGTGACTGCGTGGGCAACGGAGTTCAATGCAGACCGGCCAAAGGTGTTTGATCGGTTCAGCCCGACGCTGCGCGGCATGCATTCCGATTCGGGCGGCTTCGAGGAATCGGCGCGGCTGAAGTTCGGCGTGCGCCTGCCGCCGGGGTTGAGTGTCGAAGAGGTCTCGGCGACGCTGGCCGGGTTGGCGACCGAGGCCGAGGTGAAACTCGAAGATGGTGTGCCGGCTTATCGCGCTGAGAAAAACACGCCGCTGGTGCGTGCGTTCTTATCCTCTATCCGTGCGGCAGGCGGAACGCCGGGCTTCTCACTCAAGTCGGGCACGTCGGATATGAACATCGTCGCGCCCGCGTGGAATTGCCAGGCGCTCGCGTATGGCCCTGGCGACTCCAGCCTCGACCACACGCCCGACGAGCACATCCTGATCCCCGACTACCTGCGCGCCGTTGACATTCTTGCCGAAGTTCTACGTCTACTGTAGACTCTGTGCAGCGCGACACGGCTTCACACACACAGGTCTCAGCGGGTGGCCGAGCTGCTTGGCCGTGTGGTGTTGCGCGCAACTGTTCCTTCGGGGGATGACATGACGGATCGCTTCTCGCTGACCACACCCCGCCTCGCACAGCCGCAGCCCGGCGCGATTTACCACGACGCCGCAGTCTTTGTTACGCATTCGTATTCGGATACGCTACGTGAGCCGCGCCCCGCTCACGATCCCACGGCGTACACGTTCGATTTCGTCGATGCCGGACGGCTGTGGTTGTGGTCGCCAGTGAACGCGTGCCTGGGCGTGGTGCAGGGCGAGTACTCGCTGATGATCCCCGATGACGATCGCGAAGTTTATTTTGAGGAGCAGGCGCATGCGTTGACGCTGACGCTGCCCGCTCACGAAGTGGTCGATATTGCGCGCGAGGCGCGTATCGGGCAGCCCGCCGTTGCGATGCGGCCCGCGATCCGAACCGCCACCGAGCCGTTGTGCGCGATGCTGCGAGCCATCGTCGGCGAGTTCAGCCATCCCGCGCCCGGCTCGGCGCTGATGCTTCAGAGTTTACGCACGCAGCTCATCATCCATTTGCTGCGCGATCAGGCGCACGTGTTGGAATGGGACCCCGTTCGTGATACGGCGGGCCTGCCGCCGGAGATTCGCCGCAGCGTGGACTTCATACATGCCTATCTCGGTGACGACCTCACGCTCGATCAGGTCGCCGCCGTCGCCGCGTTGAGCCGTTATCACTTCGTGCGCCGGTTTAAACGGTTCACCGGACTGACTCCGCACGCCTACCTGCGCCAGGCTCGTCTGGCTCAAGCCGCTGCCCGCCTGCGCGAGACGCACGATAGCGTCGCCGTGATTGCCTATCGGCTGGGCTTCGCCAGCCCGGGACATCTGGCGAGCGCGTTCCGGCAACGGTATGGTGTCAGCCCATCCGCTTATCGGGCGGAGCGGAGGCGCAATTCTTTGCCATGACAAGCGCAACATTTTGAATGCCGCACGTCACGAACCAGGCTAAAGTAAGTGAGCCTGGTTCGTGCGTTTAGAAGGAATAAGGAGGCGGTGCGGCATGGAATACCGTGCGTTCGGTCGGACGGGCGTCAAAGTCAGTGCAATGTGCCTGGGGTGCATGAATTTCGGCGGGCGGGCGGGCGAGGCTGATTCCATCGCCATCATCCACCGCGCGCTCGATGCCGGCATCAACTTCGTGGATACCGCTAACGTCTACGGCCACGATCCGGCCAACTTCGACGTGGGGCGCGGGCGCAGCGAGGAGATCGTGGGCAAGGCGTTGCAGCAGAACGGCCGGCGCGATCGAATCGTCCTGGCGACAAAAGCGCACTTCCCGATGGGTGACGACGTGAATGAGCGCGGCAGCAGCCGTCGCCACCTGATCAGCCAGTGCGAAGCCTCACTGCGGCGCTTGCGGACCGATCACATCGACCTGTACCAGCTGCACAGCCCCAGCCTCGACACGCCGATCGATGAAACGCTCCGCGCGTTGGACGATCTGATTCGCTCTGGCAAAGTGCGCTACATCGGCTCCAGCACTTTCGCCGCGTGGCAGCTCGTCGAATCATTGTGGGTCGCCAAAGAATACGGGTTGAATCGTTTCATCAGCGAGCAGCCCGCGTACAATTTGCTGGATCGTCGCATCGAGCGCGAACTGGTGCCGATGGCTCAGACCTACGGCATCGCCATCTTGCCGTGGTCGCCGACGGCCGGTGGATTTCTCACCGGCAAATATCGACGCGGCGAGCCGATCCCAGCCGAATCGCGCTTCGGTGCATTCTGGAGAAGATTTGCCCTCAACCATTTCACCGATGCGGCCTTCGACGTGCTAGATGCGATCACGCAGTTGAGCGCAGACAAAGGGTGCACGCCGGGCCAGCTGGCATTGGCGTGGTGCGCCGCGCAACCGGGCATCACCAGCCCGATCATCGGCCCGCGCACTCTGGAACAACTGGAGGACAATCTGGGCGCGTTGAACGTTCAACTATCCGACGCCGATCGAGAACGAATCGATGCGGCTGCGCCGCCCGGGCGCGTTACCGTAGCGTATTACGGTTACGATGGATTGGCCTGGGAGCCGTGGGGGCCGCATCGGTATCGGTGGTGAGATATGCGCAAACGAAAACTGGGACGCAGCAACATCGAAGTCAGCGCCATCGGGCTGGGTTGTTGGGCGATCGGCGGCCCGTTCTGGCACGACGGCTGGGTTGGCTATGGCGATGTCGATGATGCCGAGTCGATCCGCGCCATACACGCGGCGCTGGACCGGGGTGTGAACTTTTTCGACACCGCCGACGCCTATGGCTGTGGCCACAGCGAGCGCATCCTGGGTCAAGCCCTCGCCGGGCGACGCGAGCAAGTCGTCATCGCAACGAAATTCGGTTACGTGCCCGACGAGGCTACGCGCCAGATTATTGGCACGGATGCCAGTCCCGACTACATTCGGCGCGCCTGCGAAGCCAGTCTGCGGCGCTTGAATACCGATACCATCGATCTCTATCAATTTCACATCCACGACTACGATCTGGGAAAAGCCGTCGAAGTCCGCGAGGCTCTGGAGGCGCTGGTGACCGAAGGGAAGATCCGCTGGTATGGTTGGAGTCTGGGCAACGAACAGGTCGAACAGATTCGTCTGTTTGCCGAAGGGCCTCACTGTGCAGCGATCCAGCACACCCTCAACATCTTCGTCGACGATCCACTCACTCTGGCAGCGTGCGACGAATTCAACCTGGCCAGCATCAATCAAGGGCCGCTGGCACGCGGTATCCTGACCGGCAAGTTCACGGCCGATTCCACATTCGCCGAAAACGATATGCGACGTGGTTGGGGCTGGAACTTCCGTGAAGGCCGACCTGCTGAGCGTCTTCGACAACTGGAGGCGCTGCGGGAGGTACTCACTCAGGACGGGCGCACCCTGGCGCAGGGCGCGTTGGGGTGGGTGCTGGCGCGGAGCGAGCGCACGATCCCCATTCCGGGTTTCAAGACGGTCGGACAGGCAGAAGAAAATGCGGGCACGCTGCAATTCGGCCCACTGACCGACACGCAGATGCAGGCGATCGCGTCGTCGGTCACCTAGAGGCTCAAGAAGTTCTGGCTCATGTTCAGAACAAGTGCAGGGGTACTGCTCATAGCCCGCGTCCTCGCGGGCGTATTCGTTTATCCGAGCAGTATCCGCTGCTGCCGTTCGTAATCCGCGATCTGCTCCTCGAAACTTTGCAGATAGCCCAGTTCGTCCACCCCGTTCAGCAGGCACTTCTTAGAAAAGCCATCGATCGGAAACGACACCTGGCGACCATCGGGCAGGATCAATGCCTGCTCGGCCAGGTCGATGGCGAGTGTCACGTCCGGCGCTTCTTCCAGCAAGTCGAGCAGATCGGTGTGCATCGCCTTATCGACGACGATCGGCAGCAGCCCGTTCTTTAGCGCGTTGTTGCAGAAAATGTCGGCGAAGGAAGTGGAGATGACGGCTCGGAAGCCGAAGCCGGTCAGCGCCCACGGCGCGTGCTCGCGCGAGGAGCCACAGCCGAAGTTGTCGCCCGCCACCAGAATCTGCGCGCCCTGTGTTCGGGGTTGGTTCAAGACGAAATCCGGCCTGGGCGATCCATCGGCGTTGTAACGCCAGTCGGCGAAGAGATTCGCGCCCAGCCCGACTTTGTCGGTGACTTTGAGAAAACGCGCAGGGATGATCTGATCCGTGTCGATGTTGTTGATCGACAGCGGAACCGCCCGCGCAGTGAGAGTGGTGAATTGAGCCATGCTGGATTTATGATTGTCGATTGCTGATTGTCGATTGCTGATTGTTGATTGTAGGTCGCCGATCGTCACTTAATCATCAATCATCAATCCGCAATCATCAATCAGAAATCATCAATCTGCAATCAAAGTGCGCACGTCTGTAATCTTGCCGGTGATCGCCGTCGCGGCTGCAGTCAGTGGGCTGGCGAGGAACGTCCGCCCGCCTTTGCCCTGTCGCCCTTCGAAGTTACGATTGCTCGTGCTGACCGCGTACTGCCCTGGCTCGAGTTGATCGCCGTTCATGGCGATGCACATGCTGCATCCCGCCTCACGCCATTCGGCCCCCGCCGCCTTGAAGATGCGATCCAGTCCTTCGGCCTCGGCCTGCTTCTTCACCTGCTGCGATCCGGGCACGACCAGCACGCGCAGGGTCGGCGCGACTCTACGGTCTTTCATCAGCGAGGCCGCCAGGCGCAAATCGGATATGCGCGAGTTGGTGCAACTGCCGATGAACACGACATCGACCGGCTTGCCCAGCAGTGATTCGCCGGGACGCAGGCCCATGTAGTGCAGCGCGTTAGCGAGCGCGGCTTTGTGATCGGGGTCGCTCACTCGAGCGGGATCGGGGATCTGCTTGGTGATCGGTATGCCCATGCCGGGATTCGTCCCGTAGGTGATCATCGGCTCCAGCGCGGACGCATCGAGCGTCACGGCCTTGTCGTAGGTCGCGCCCGTGTCGCCGGGCAATTGCCGCCAGCTTGCCACCGCGCGGTCCCATGCCTCGCCCTTTGGCGCGAATTCTCGTCCGGCCAGAAACTCGAAGGTCGTATCGTCGGGCGCGATCATCCCGGCGCGCGCGCCGCCTTCGATCGACATGTTGCAGATGGTCATGCGCTGTTCCATGTTGAGCGCGCGGATTGCCGAGCCGGTGTACTCGAAGACGTGCCCGGTGCCGCCGCCGATTCCGATCTTGGCGATGAGCGCGAGGATGATGTCTTTGGCGGAAACGCCCCGGCTCAACTGCCCGTCGATGCGGACTTCGCACGTCTTGGGCTGGCGCTGCAGCAGGCACTGCGTGGCGAGGACGTGCTCGACTTCGCTGGTGCCGATGCCGAAGGCCAGCGCGCCGAATGCGCCGTGCGTCGAGGTGTGGCTGTCGCCGCACACGATCGTCATGCCCGGCTGTGTCAGGCCCAGCTCCGGCCCGATGACGTGCACGATGCCTTGATGCGCGCTGCCCAAGCCATGCAGCGGGATGCCGAACTCGCGGCAGTTCTCTTCCAGTTGGGCGATCTGCTTGCGTGACAGGTCGTCGGCGAAGACCAGCCGGCTGTTTGGATCATCCGAGGCGAGTCGCGTGGGAATGGAATGATCGACCGTGGCGACGGTCTTATCCGCCCGGCGCACCTTCAAGCCGCGCACACGCAGGCCGGTGAAGGCTTGCGGCGACGTAACCTCGTGAACGAGGTGCAGATCGATATACAGCACCGCCGGGGAATCTGGCTCCTGCGCGACCCGGTGCGCGTTCCAGATTTTGTGGAACAGCGTCAGTGGTTGAGTCATGCGCTGGAACTAGTGTCTCCTTGAGAGGTCGCCGCGCTGGGTGCAGGCGTGTCACGCCATTCGCCGTATCCGAATGCGCGTGTCGATGCCAGCAGATCGGACAGGTCCCAGCCGCTGGGCAGGGTTCTGGGTTCGGGGAAGGGATCGTACCACTCGGGCAATCGATCGGATTCCGGATCGGGTGTGGTCATCATGCCTGGCTCCTTTTCTGAAAGACTATCTCAAAACTCACCACCAAGACACCAAGGCACCCAGCAGCACTAAGGTTTTGGCTCATGTCCAGAACAAGTGCTGGAGTACTGCTCACTCACCTTACGCAGTCGGGCAGGATTTTACCGCAGAGGGCGCGGAGAACGCAGAGATTTGCCAGGAAATCCACTCTGCGCACTCTGCGTTCTCGGCGGTAAAATGGTCTTTTGCGTAAGGTGAGCTGCTCATAGCCCGCGTCCTCGCGGTGGGCGAGCAGTTGCACTTGTTCGATACATGAGCGAAGGTTTTCTGGCTCTTCCGGGTTGAGCGGGAAAACCGCACCACCCGCTCGGCGATCAATCGCCGGGCTACGGATACGAAACCCCGTAAACGGGGTTCTAGCCCGATTTATCGGGCTTTGTATCCTTCGCCCGAAGATTCATCTTCGGGCGAACCCCGCCAAAGCCGGGAGAGCCGGTTTTCTTGGTGTTTCTTGGTGTCCTCGTGCCTTGGTGGTTAACGTTCGAGCCTTTTCAGGCAGTCTCTAAGTCATCTCGGCCCGGGCGCTTGCCTCGACTGGCCGATACTGGCCGGTGGCGATCAGCATTTTGTTCAGCGCCGCCAGGTAAGCCTTGGCACTGGCGACGATGATGTCGGTTTCCGCGCCGTGACCGCTGAAGGTGCGGGCGTGCTCGACCTCGCGCTGCGGATCGAGCTGGCGCATGCCGTCGGTTCCCTCGATACGCACCGTCACCTCGCCCAGCGCGTCGATGCCTTCCGTGATCGCGTGGATGGCGAACTCTTGCAGCGTGTTCGGGGCCTTGACGATGGCATCGATGGCTTTGTACGTCGCGTCCACCGGGCCGGTCCCGATCGCCGCGTGAACGTGTATCTGGCCGTCCGGCCCGCGCAGGCGCACCGTTGCGGTCGGCATTCCCATCGTGCCGCAGGTGACTTGCAGCCCGTCGAGCGTGAATACCTCGCGCGGCTGGTAGAATTCGTCGGCCACCAGCGCTTCCAGGTCGGCGTCGGTGATCGTCTTCTTCTTGTCGGCCAGCAACTTGAATCGCTCGAAGGCTTTGTCCAACTCGGGTTCGCTCAGCGGGTAGCCCAGCTCCACCAGTCGCGTCTTGAGCGCGTGGCGGCCGCTGTGCTTGCCCAGCACCAGCTTCGTGCGCGTCACGCCGACCGATTCGGGCCGCATGATCTCGTACGTCGTGTGATGCTTGAGCATGCCGTCCTGGTGGATGCCCGCCTCGTGCGCGAAGGCGTTCGCGCCGACGATGGCTTTGTTCGGCGGGACGACGATGCCGGTGTAGTTGCTCACCAGCTTGCTCGCCCGCGCGATCTGCGTCGTGTCGATGCCGGTGGTCAGGCCGAAGATCGGGCGGCGCGTGTGCAGCGCCATCACCACTTCCTCCAGCGACGTGTTGCCCGCGCGCTCGCCGATGCCGTTGACCGTGACCTCGGCCTGGCGCGCGCCGGCGCGGATGCCGGCCAGCGTGTTCGCCGTCGCCAGCCCCAGATCGTCGTGGCAGTGAACCGAGACGATGCAGTTGTCGATGCCCGGCGTGTTCTTGAGGATGCCGTCAATCAGCGCGCCGAATTCCTCCGGCGTGGTGTAGCCCACGGTGTCGGGGATGTTGAGCGTCGTCGCGCCGGCTTTGATCGCCTCGCCTAACACCAGGTAGAGGAAGCTCGGATCGCTGCGACCGGCGTCTTCCGGGCTGAATTCGATGTCCTCGCACAGGCTGCGCGCGTAACCCACCATCTCCACCACGCGCTCCACCACCTGCTCGCGATCCATCTTGAGCTTGTATTGCATGTGGATTTCGGACGTGGCGAGGAACGTGTGAATGCGCGGGCGTGCTGCGTGACGAACCGCCTCCCAGGCTTTGTCGATGTCGAGCCGGGACGCGCGCGCCAGCCCGCAGATGATCGGCGGCCGGGTTCCATCGGGGCGGTTGCCCACTTCGATCGCGATCCGCCGCACGGCCTCCAGATCGTCCGGTGAAGCCGCCGGAAACCCCGCCTCCATGATGTCCACGCCGAGTTTGCTCAGCGTGCGGGCGATTTCCAATTTCTCGGTGGAAGTCATCGACGCGCCGGGCGATTGCTCGCCATCGCGCAATGTGGTGTCGAAGATGCGAACGTAGTTGTCCATATTCTCGATTTTTGATTTCGGATTGCAGATTGCGGAATGGACCAATCCGAAATCCGCAATCGCCAATCGTCAATTACCTAGTCTCCGGCCTTGATCGTGACCGGGTTGAGGAACGGCATCATCGCGCGCAGCTCCGCGCCGATCTTCTCGATCGGGTGCTCTTGCTCGCGGCGGCGCACCTCGTTGAACCACGGGCGGCCGGCCTCGTTCTCGGCGATCCATTTGCGGGCGTAGGTCCCGTCCTGAATCTCGGTGAGGATCTGCTTCATCTCGCCCAGTGTTTCCTCGTTGATGATGCGCGAACCGGCGGTGTAGTCGCCGTGTTCGGCGGTGTCGCTGACCGAGTAGCGCATGTAGTTCAGCCCGCCGCGATACATCAGGTCGACGATCAACTTCAGTTCGTGCATGCACTCGAAGTAAGCGATCTCCGGCTGGTAGCCGGCCTTGACCAGCGTCTCGAACGCGGCCTTGATCAGCGCGCTGACGCCGCCGCACAGCACCGTCTGTTCGCCGAACAGGTCGGTCTCGGTTTCCTCGGCGAACGTCGTCTCGATCACCCCGGCGCGCGTGACGCCCAGCGCCTTGGCATACGCCAGCGCGAGCGCCTTGGCGTGGCCCGTCGCGTCCTGATGCACGGCCAGCAGCGCGGGCGTGCCGCCGCCTTCGACGAAGACTTCGCGCACGCGATGGCCGGGCGCTTTCGGTGCGATCATCGTCACGTCCACATCGGCGGGCGGCACGATCGTTCCGAAGCGGATGTTGAAGCCGTGCGCGAACATCAGCATTTTGCCCCGGCTCAAGTGCGGCGCGATCGATTCTTTGTAAATCTTGGGTTGCGCGGTATCCGGCGTGAGGATCATGATCACGTTCGCCCACGCGGCGGCGTCGGCGACCGGCAAGACGCTCAGCCCGGCGGACTCGGCTTTCGTTTTCGACTTGCTGCCTTCGGCCAGCCCGACGCGGACATCCACGCCGCTGTCCTTCAGGTTGAGCGAATGAGCGTGGCCCTGCGACCCGTAGCCGATGATTGCTACTTTCTTAGCGCGGATGAGGTCCAGGTCTGCGCTTTTGTCGTAATAAATGGCTGCCATCAGTCCTCCGATTGCGGATTGCGGAATTTGGATTTCGGATCGCTCAATCCCCAATCCGAAAATCGTCAATCCGCAATTCGCAGGGCTTGATCGCCGCGCGCCATCGACACCAGGCCGGTGCGCACCATCTCGACCAGGCCGAGCGGTTGCAAGCGCCCGATGACGCGATCGACGTGCTCCGGCTCGCCGGTGATCTCGACGGTCATCGTTTGATCGCCGGTGTCGACCACGTGCGCGCGCGTCTCATCGACCACACGCAGCACATCCGCCCGCGCATCGCCGGAGGCTTGCACCTTGACCAGTGCCAGGTCGCGATTGACCGTCGGCTGATCGGCTACGTCTCCCACCTGAATCACGTTGACG
This sequence comes from Anaerolineae bacterium, assembly GCA_036514635.1. Classification (GTDB taxonomy): domain Bacteria; phylum Chloroflexota; class Anaerolineae; order Fen-1058; family Fen-1058; genus DASSFZ01. The sequence continues at coordinate 9,683 of DATBWU010000106.1, forward strand.
AGTTTATACAGGTGCGCGACGAGGCGTTGCGCGCTGGTCGGATCGGCGTCCAGCACGATCGTCATGCGTGACACGCCGGGCTGCTCGGTGTGCCCCACCGTCAGCGACTCGATATTGAAGGCCCGTCGCCGGAACAGTGTCGTCACGCGATTCAGCACGCCGGGTTTATCTTCTACTAATGCAATCAGTGTATGGCGCATAGAATCTCCAGTTATCAGTAGTCAGTGATCAGTTATCAGTGGTTAGCAGCCGATTACTGTTCACTGTTTACTGTTCACTGCTTACTGTTCACTGTTCACTGTTCACTGTTCACTCGCAGTTTCCGCCAGCACGCTCGGCATCGGGCGGCGGATCATCGCGTGCAGGTCGCCTCCGGCGGGGACCATCGGATACACGCTGTCTTCCTGCTCGACGCGGAAGTCGACGATCACCGTGCCGTCGGTTTCTTCGGCCTGGCGCACCGCCGCTTCGACTTCCGAGCGCTGCGTGACCCGCAGGCCGGTCAGGCCGTGCGCTTCGGCGAGTTTCACCAGGTCAGGGCTGCGCATCGGCGTGGCGGCGTAGCGGCGCTGATAGAAAAACTCCTGCCACTGGCGCACCATGCCCAGGAAGCCGTTGTTGATGACGGCGACGTTCACCTTGATGCCTTCCTGCGCGGCGGTCTGTAGCTCGGCTTGCGTCATCTGGAAGCCGCCGTCGCCGGCGATGGCCCACACGTTCGCGTCGGGCCGGGCGAACTTCGCGCCGATCGCCGCCGGGAGCGCGAAGCCCATGGTGCCCAATCCGCCCGATGTGATGAGCGAGCGCGGCTGCTCGTGCCGGTAGTATTGGGCCTCCCACATTTGGTGCTGGCCTACGTCGGTGACGATTAGCGCCTCGCCCCGGGTCAGCCGCCAGATGTCGTGGATGACCTGCGCCGCGTACAGGTGGCCGTAGTCGGGCAGGTTCTGGATGTCGCGCACCGCCGAGTCGCCCTTCATCTCGTTGATGTAATCGACCCACTCCGAGTGATCGCACGGCTCCAGGTACGGCAGCAACTGCTGGAGCGTCTCGCGCAGATCGCCGACCAGCGGCGCGTCGACTTTCACGTTCTTGTCGATCTCCGATGGATCGATCTCGATGTGAATCTTGCGCGCGTCGGGCGCGTAGGTCTTCGGGTTGCCCGTCACCCGGTCGTCGAAGCGCATCCCGAACGCCAGCAACAAGTCGGCTTGCTGGATCGCGTTGTTCACCCACGCCTCACCATGCATGCCCATCATGCCCAGGTTCAGCGGGTGACTGGCCGGGAAGCCGCCGATGCCGAGCAGTGTCATTGCCACCGGCGTGTGTGTCATCTCGGCGAACTCGCGCAGCTCGCGCATCGCGCCGGAGATCAGCACGCCGTGCCCGGCCAGGATCAGCGGCCGTTTGGCTTGGCGGATTAGTTCGACGGCACGCTGCATGTCGGCCGGCAGCGGGCGCAGGTCGGGCCGGTAGCCGGGCAGTTGAATCGGACTGCTGTCGTATTCCCACTCGATGCTCGCCTGCTGCGCATCCTTGCAGATGTCGATCAGCACCGGGCCGGGGCGACCCGATCGGGCAATGTAGAACGCTTCGCGCACTGCGCGCGTGATGTCGTGCGCGTCGGTGATCAGGTAGTTGTGCTTGGTGATCGGCAGCGTGATGCCGGTGACATCGGTTTCCTGGAACGCATCGTAGCCGACGAGCTTGCTCGCTACCTGCCCGGTGACGCACACGATGGGCGACGAGTCCATCATCGCCGTGGCGATGCCGGTGACCATGTTCGTCGCGCCGGGGCCGGAGGTCGCCATGGCCACGCCGACGCCTCCGCCTGCGCGTGAATAGCCGTCGGCCATGTGCGTCCCGCCTTGCTCGTGGCGGACGAGGACGTGATGCACTGGGTAGTCGAGCATCGCGTCGTAGGCGGGCAGGATCGCGCCGCCGGGATAACCGAAAACAACCTTCACGCCCTCGCGGACGAGAGATTCCCACAGGATTTGTGCGCCAGTCAGTTTCATGATCCCTCCCAAACGATTGCTGATTGATGATTTCTGATTGCCGATTGTTGGAGGTTCAATCATCAATCCGCAATCCGCAATCATCAATCAGATAGTGACTGCTCCCGTCGATGCGGACGAAACCAGATTCGCGTACTTCGCCATCACACCGGTTTTGTAGCGCGGCGCGGGCGGCTGCCATTGGTTGAGCCGAGACTTCATCTCGTCGTCGGACAGTTCCACATCGAGCCGGCGCGCGGGCACGTCGAACATGATCACATCGCCGTCGCGCAGCGCCGCGATCGGCCCGCCGCGTGCGGCTTCAGGCGCGACGTGACCGGCCATCAGCCCGTGCGTCGCACCGGAGAAACGCCCGTCGGTGAGCAGCGCGACCGAATCGCTGAGTCCCGCGCCGACGATGGCCGCCGTCACGCCGAGCATCTCGCGCATGCCCGGCCCGCCCTTCGGCCCTTCGTAGCGGATGACGACTACGTCGCCGGGCCGGATGCGGTTGTTCTGCACGGCGTCGAACGCGGCCTCTTCGCAGTCGAACACGCGCGCCGGGCCGCGATGAAACATCATGTTGTGTCCGGCGATCTTCACCACGCCGCCTTCCGGGGCGAGATTGCCTTTGAGAATGACCAGGCCGCCGGTGGTCTTGATGGGGTCGCTCAGCGGCCGGACAACCTGCTGGCCGGACGGCTCAGCCGCCTTGTGCGCTTCTTCGGCGATCGTCTGGCCGGTGACGGTCATCGCGTCGCCGTGCAGGTAACCGCCTTCGAGCAAGCGCCTGGCGACGAGCGGGATGCCGCCCGCTGCGTACAGATCGGTCGCCATGAAGCGCCCCCCCGGCTTCAGGTCGGCGATCAACGGCGTGCGCGAACTGATCTCGTCGAAGTCGTCGATGTCGAGCGACACGCCGGCCTCGTGCGCGATCGCCAGCAGGTGCAACACCGCGTTGGTCGATCCGCCGGTGGCGGCAACAGACGAGATGGCGTTTTCAATGGCTTGGCGGGTGAGAATGCGGGAGGGGCGGAGATCGTTGCGGAGGAGGTTCATCACGAGTTGCCCGGCGGCGAAAGCGGCGGCGTCCTTTGCGGCAGCCATCGCCGGGATACTGTTGCTGCCCATCGGCGAGATGCCCAGGAACTCCATGACGGTGGACATCGTGTTCGCCGTGAACTGCCCACCGCACGCGCCCGCGCCGGGACAGGCCGCATCCTCCACGGCTTTGAGTTGTGCCTCGGTGATTTTGCCCGAGGTGTATGCGCCCACCGCTTCGAAGACATCTTGAATCGTGATCGAGCGGCCTTCGTAAATGCCGGGCGCGATCGAGCCGCCATACAGCACCAGGCCCGGAATGTCCAGGCGAGCGAGCGCCATCACCACGCCGGGATTGGTCTTGTCGCAGCCGGAGATGCACACCAGGGCATCGAAATGGTTGCCGCGCGCGACCAGCTCGATCGAGTCGGCGATCACTTCGCGGCTGATGAGCGACGCCTTCATCCCTTCTGCGCCCATCGTGATGCCGTCGGAAATCGACACCGTGTTGAACTCCATCGGCGTGCCGCCCGCGGCGCGAATGCCCGCTTTCACCTTGGCGGCCAGTCGATTCAGGTGATAGTTGCACGGCCCGATCTCGATCCACGTGTTGGCGACGCCGACGATCGGGCGGCGTAGATCATCGTCCGTGAAACCGACGGCTTTCAGCATCGAGCGCGCCGGAGCGCGGCTCGGCCCATCCGTGATGGCGCGACTGTTGCGTTTAAGGTTGTCCATGAGTTTAGTTGTAGCAATCGAACAACGCTTGCTCGATCCACCGGTCTGATTCTTCGGCAGGCAGAGGCGGTGTAGCTGGCTGGCTCGTGGCGTCCCCGCTGCTCAGATCGGCTATCGTCGCCATCGGCAGGGTATCGGCGCTCACCGCGCTGAACGCGAACGAGTAAATTGTAGTCATGCGGACTCTCCTTAGATGATTCCTTGTGCAAGCAGTTAGTACCTCACCTCTGAAGTCTTTGCTTTTTGTGCAAAGATTTCACCGCAGACGCCGAAGGCGCGCAGAGGGCGCAGAGATTTTT
>DATBWU010000107.1:0-9811 GCA_036514635.1 Anaerolineae bacterium
CCGGTCTGTTGCAGCCCCGCTTCGATCGCGCCCCAGTTGACGCCCTGCCGCGCCAGCGCCTGCGCGCTCGAGCCGCCGCCCTCGCGGAGGAATGCGGCCAGCAAGTGCTTCTCGCCGATGATCGAGGCGGAGTCGCGCCGCGCGATCTCGTCGGCCAGCGCCAGAGTGCGCCGCACGCGCGCGGAGCAGGTCTGCGATACGACAACGGGCGCGGCGGGTGGGAGTGCAGGCCACTCGTAGCCGTGCGCGCGGCGCAGTGCATCGGCCAGCGCTGCGGCATCGAATCCCTGCCGGCTGATCAGCGCAGGCAGGTAACCCTCCGGCTGTTCGAGCAGCGCGATGACGAAGTGCGGCGTGCCCAGACCCGATCGGGCGACGGCCGCTTCTTGCGCGGCGCGCGTCAACACGCGTTGGGCGCTCGCGTCGAACCGAGACAGGTCCAATCGCCCATTCGGCTCGAAGACACTCGACTCCGGCTGTTCGCCCCGGGCGGCGCGTGGGGGTTCGGCGGCTGAAACCGGGATCACCACCGGGCGACCTTCGACCGCGGACAGCACTGCCGCCGGATCGAGCCCGACCTGTTGCAGCAGTGGGAAAATCGATCCCAGCCCGGAGGTGAAGAAGGCGATCAGCAAATGTCGCTCCGAGACGGTGCTCGCGTGATCGCGCTCGGCGGCGATGTGCGCGACCTGCAAGGTGCGCTGAACGCTTTCTGTGAATGATTCGCTCAACGACTTGGCGCTCACAGCCCGATCTGCGTGGCTAGGCAGCAACGACTGACGCACCAACATGCGTAAGCCTTCCAGGCTGAAGCCGAGTTTCGTCAGCGCCTGCCCCAGCAACCCATCCGAGTCTTGGGTGAAGGCCAGGAACAGGTGCGCCGAGCCGACCGAGGCGTGGTGCAGCCGGTACGCCTCACGCACGGCGAGCGTCATAATATGCTGGCTGGTTTCGTCGAGTTCAAGTTCGGGCATGGCTTCGCTTTGTCCAGCGTTCTTTTGCACCGCCGAGACGCAGAGGGCGCTGAGATTCCTTCTTCAAGCCTCTCTGTGTTCTCTGCGTCTCTGCGGTGAATCCCCGGACAGAAGTCAAACTGCTAAGGGACTGTCTTAAAACTCACCACCAAGTCACCAGGGCACGAAGGACACAAAGAAAACTTGGAGATTCTTGGCGTCTTCGTGTCTTGGTGGTTAATCCGGCGGCTTTTCAGACAGGCTCTAAAAACGGATACGTTTCATATCGAAGTTGTTCATGTGCCACTGCATCGCCTGCTGGAAAGCCGCCGTATTCGGGCGCGTCGGCTGGCGCTCCATGCGCTCCACGATTGTGTGCAGTGTGGACTTCAGCGCATCGGGAAACGCATATCGCACGTTGTACAGGACTTGCTGGCCGTCGGTCAGCACCAGGAAGCAACTGTTGATACGGCTCATGCGCTGAAGCAGCCAGTAACCGGCGGCGGGCGTGGCCTCGTCGGGCGTATACGTGGGCAAAAATCCTTCGGCCCGGAACGGGTTGGACGCATCATCTTCCACCAGCAGATAGTGAGCGACGACGGCTCCGGAGGGCGTATTAGACCAGACTGGCTCCCACTTCGACCGCATCCGGTTGGACAACCCGGGCGCGACATCCTGCCTCTGCACCGGCCGCACCACCGCTACACCGATCTGCAAACCGTCACGTACCAGCTGCACCTGGCGAGCGTGGCGAAGGTGTGCGGCCATGACCGGGTGCAGCGTGCCGGTGGTCGCCGACCAGGATGGGAACTGGAATAAGTGCGACCACTTCTCCCAGTGTGCTTTGCGCTGGCGCGCCTCGAAGTGATTGGGGTCGATCGACAAGACCCGATCGATTACTTCTTCCGCGGTCTTGAATTGCAGTGCGCAGCACAACGCGCCGGACTTGGCGACCAGCAGATCGAGATCATCAGGTGGCTGCGCCAGCGCCGTATCGATGGCCTCGACCAGCCGCGCCCCATCGGCGCTGTTAGTGCTCAGCATCGTGCTGTCCCCGGCCGCCATCAGTTGGATGGCATCATCTGCGATGCGCGAGGCCAGGTCGATTTGTTGTCGCGCCGGGTGGCCGGGGTCGGCCAGGCCGAGCTTGAATGTTCCGGCTTTACCGCCCTTGCCCAGAATGCGGTTGAAAATACCCATTGCCTTTCTCCTTACACAGAATGATCCACGAAGAACACGAAGAATCACGAAAGCGCAAATCTTTACGCCCATGTATCGAACAAGTGCAACTGCTCGCCCACCGCGAGGACGCGGGCTATGAGCAGTACTCCAGCACTTGTTCTGGACATGAGCCAATCTTTATCCACGAATCTGCACGAATGACACGAATAAAGTTAGCTCTTCCGGGTTGAGCGGGAAAACCGCACCACCCGCCCGGCGATCAATCGCCGGGCTACGGATACGAAACCCCGTAAACGGGGTTCTAGCCCGATTTATCGGGCTTTGTATCCTTAGCCCGAAGATTCATCTTCGGGCGAACCCCGCCAAAGCCGGGAGAGCCGTAAAGTTCTATTCGTGCAGACGGGAGCACTGCACCCGCCGCAGGCGTGTGTTCGTGTTATTCGTGGATAGAGCTCCTATGGGCGCGGTCGGAGACCTGCGCCGAACTTAGTTCTATATAGTCGCCACGAGATCGATTTGACCATCGACAACCCTCACCGCAATCGTTCCCTTCACACCTTCCAGAATCAACCGGCTCAACGGCACCGCCACGCGCTGCTCGATGGCGCGCTGCAAAGGCCGGGCGTTGAGCGTCTTACTCGTGCCCTCGGTGCAGAGCAGATCGAGCGCATCGTCTGCGACGCGCAGCGTGATGCCGTGTTGCGCTTTCACCTGCGCGGCCAGCGCGTCGATTTGCAGCCCGGCGATCGCGCGCAGATGATTCGGGCCGAGCGCGTGGAACAAGATTACACCGTCGAGCCGATTCAGAAACTCCGGCCGAAACGTCTGCCGCAACTCGTTCATCACGTCGTGCCGGGCATCTTCAATCGTCGCATCGCGCGCACGGAAGCCCATCGCCTGCTTATTCTCGATGAACGCCGTGCCCACGTTGCAAGTCATGATGAAGATCGCATTGCGGCCATCGGCCAATCGGCCCTGCGCGTCGGTGAGCCGGCCTTCGTCGAGGAGCGAGAGGAGCAGGTCGTACACGCGCGAGTGCGCCTTTTCGATTTCGTCCAGCAGCACCACGCCGTTCGGCTTGCGGCGCAGCGCGCCGGTCAGCAAGCCCTCGTCTTCGTAGCCGACGTAACCGGGCGGCGCGCCGATCAGCCGCGCGACGCTGCTCGCTTCCGCATACTCGGACATATCGAAGCGGATCAAGTCTTGCTCCGAACCGAACAGCGCTTCGGCCAGCGCCTTCGCCAATTCGGTCTTGCCCACGCCGCTCGGCCCGATGAAGAGGAACGCTCCAACGGGGCGATTCGGCTTCTTCAGCCCGGCCCGCCCCAGGCGCACGGCTTGCGCCACGGCGACGACGGCCTCATCCTGGCCGATGATCCGCCGCCGCAACACGTCTTCGAGCCGCAATAGCTCCGCCTGCTCGTCGGCTGTCAGGCGCGTCACCGGGATGCCTGTCCACTCGGCGACAACCTCGGCGACGAGTTCCGGCTCAACCGCAGGCGGCTCGATTGGCTGCGCCGGTTCGCGCGCCGCCCACTGGCTGACCGACTTCACGCGCACCCGCGCGCACGCTTCGTCCACCAAATCGCAGGCTTTGTCCGGCAGGCGGCGCTCCGGCAAATAAGCCACGGCGAAATTGACGGCGGCTTCGAGCGTCGCGTCCGGGAGGCGGACGTGATGGTGCGTCTCGTATCGCTGGCGGGTCTGGCGCAGAATGTCCAGCGTCTCGTTCGCGCTGGGTTCTTCGATCAGGATCGGCTGGAAGCGCCGTTCGAGCGCCGCGTCTTTTTCGATGCTGTTGCGAAACTCGGCGGGCGTCGTCGCGCCGATGCAGCGAATCTCGCCGCGCGCCAACGCCGGCTTGAGAATGTTGCCTACGTCCAACATACCGCCTTCGGCTCGCCCGGCCCCGGCGAGCGTGTGAATCTCGTCCAGGAACAGAATGACATCGGGTTGACCGGCTTCGCGGATGACCTGCGCCAGCCGCTCTTCCAGCTCGCCGCGATACTTGGTGCCTGCCACCAGGTGAGCGACCGGCAGCTCGACGATACGCTTGCCGCGCAGATGCTCCGGCACGTTGCCATCGGCGATCGTCTGAGCCAGGCCTTCGATAATGGCCGTCTTGCCCACGCCCGCATCGCCGATGAGCAGCGGCGTGTTCTTGTCGGTGCGAGCCAGCACCTGGGCGATGCGCTGCATCTCGTGGCGGCGACCGATCACCGGTTTCAGTTTCCCTTCGCGCGCTTCGCGCGTGAGATCGCGACCTAGCCGATCGAGCAGCGGCGTCGAAGCAGCCGGGGCGCCGGCAGCATCACCCAGGATCGAGTGCAGCAGCCCGGCCAGGTCGACGCCCAGGCTTTCGAGAAGGCGAGCCGTGGCGCTGTCGTCCCGCTTGAGGAATGCAATGAGCAAGTGGCGTTCCTGGATCGACTCGGATTGCGCGGCGCCCGCCTCGCCGGCCGCGCGCCGAACGATGCTTTGCACCTTCGGCGAGAGCACAGCCGATGCGATCGCGTCGCGCGTGCGCTCAGCAGCCGGTTCTTCGATGGGTGCACCCGCCGGTTGCAGTGCAAAGCGAAGCGCATCGCGCAGGCGCTTGGGGTCGAAACCTTGCTGCTGAAGCGCGCGCGCCAGGCAGCCATCGCGAATCTTCGCCAGCCCGATGATCAAGTGCGGGGTCTCGATCAGCCGGTAGCCGGAGCGATGCGCCTCGCGCAGGGCAAATGCGAACACCTGCACGGCTTGAGGCGAGAGTTTCGTGTCGGCCAGCGATCCCAATGGGGTCGTATCGCCTTCGGGGGCAAGCGGCGCGGCGACGGCGGGGCCGTCTGCCTGCGGCGGCGGAGCGCCTTGCAGCGCAGCGCGCAGGCGATCCAGATCGATGCCCTGCCGGTGCAGGCTCTCGACGACGACGCCTTCGGCTGCTTGCAGAAAGCCGAGCAACACATGCCGCTCGCCGATCCGCTCCGCGCCTTCCGCCCCGGCGTTTTGATCGGCGGCCTCCAGAATGTGCAGCGCGTGTGCGGAGAAAGACGAGCGAAGCAAGCCGGGGGGCTGCGTTACCTCGCGCCCTTTGCGCACATCGCGCCGCAGTTGGTCGCGCACCGGCTTCGGTGAGAATCCCAGTCGTTGTAGCATTGCCTGCGTGCAGCCGTCCGCAACCTTAGTCAGTGCGATGAAGAGGTGCGGCGTGGCGACAAAATCGTAGCCCAGCCGCTGTGCCTCGCGCGGGAGCAGATCGAGCGCGGCGTTCACCTCGGGCGCGAAGCGCGACCGATTGAGCCGGCCATCGTACAGGAAGAGATCGAGCGGCGCGATGAGCGGAGCCAGCGGATCGCCGTACAGGACGAACGCCGCCCACGTCGCGTCGCCGGGTCGCTGCTCGCGAAAACGCAGCCGGGCCTGGCGCAGCGCCCCGCCGATCGGCATACCCTGAAGCGCGGCCTCGTAAAACAGGAGCGCAAACTCGCGCGCACCCTGATCATCGACCTCCCAGCGTGTGCCGATTACGGCGCGCGCTCCGCCGTGGATGAACGCCGAAGCCAGCCCTTCGGCCACCTGCCAGCCGAGCGCCGCCCGCCGCCCGGCCTCGCTGGGCTGATCGGTTCCGCAGGCATTGAGGAAGACGCACGGCCGGCCGCGCATTAGCTTTCGGATCGCTGCGGCGGTGAGCCGGGTGCGTTCGGCCAGCAACAAAGCGTTCTGCCGGGATGGCGCGTCGAGTTCGGCGTGCCCGGCGTAGTGGATCGCCGCGTAATGCTCGCCGTTCTGCAATTCCAACTGGACGGGCAGGAGTGTCGCGCGGCTCCCCATCAAGATGCGCGCGTCCGCCTGGCGATCGGTGATCAGATCGTGCAGTTGCTCGACCTCGCGCTCGGCCCCGCTCAAGTCACCGCGCGGATTGGCGACGAGCAGGAACGATCGCTCTTCGGCGAATTCTCGCGTCGCGTTTGGCCGCGCCACCTCGAGATCGGTGACCAATCGGCGCGCGACGGAACACCTCACGCCCAAGAACTGCTGGCACGTATCGTCGTACAACAGTTCCCACGGCATCTGCGGCGTGTCGGTCGAGATGAGCAGCGGAGCGTCGAGGTTGCGCAGGAAGTCTTGGATGTCCTGCGGAACCAGCAGGCTGCACATCAAGCGCCCCAGGTCCTCTAGCGTGAAGGAGCCATACGAGCCGCGAGTGGCCTGCTCGATCGCCTGGCGCAAGCTGCGCTGATTCGCCTTAGAGATCGGCGGGCTAGTGGACTGACGCACCGCCGTCCCGGCTTCAGGTTGTTCCAGCCGGAAGCGATAGATGTTGTCGGCGCGTGAGATGTCGAGCTGCACAGCTTCAACTCACCCGCAGTGAAAGAATGATCAGGCCCAGCGCGGCTTTCTCGTCGCCGCTCATCTTGTCGCCAGCGCCGAACAGCCCGCCGCCCGACGCCTGCGCAATGTTGCGGCCCAAGAGCACCATCGCGCCCTTGAAGTTCTTGGCCTGGTCAACGGTCGCCTTACGATCCAGAACGTCGGCCACGTTGCTGAGGCCGGTCATGACATTGCGCGAGTCGGCTCGATACTGGGCCATCATGTTCGACAGGTCGAGCGCCACCGACAGCAGGATCTCCTGCACCAGCGGCTCTTTGTACAAGGCCCAATCGGCGATCTCTTTCGCCAGGGCGGCCACTTCCTTTTCGTCGACACTGCGATCGGCGCCCGCAACGGCGGTGAATACCCAAAGCGGTGCGAATTGCAGTGTGCGCCATTCATCTGCGGTAAACAACGATCGGTTGTTCATGCTGTTTTCCTTTCATGCTGCTTGGATTGGAGGCTCACTTTCCCCTTCACGGGGTTGCGGTGAAACCGGGCTACGACTTAGCCAGCAGGACACGCACGAGCGCCTTGAACGCCATATAAGAAATGTAGCGATCGCCCGGGAAGTTCTGCACGCGCCGGTACTTGAGCAGCCCGCGCAGCGGCGCTTCGAAGGTCGGATCGCCCAGGATCATGGCGTCCTCGATCAGCTGGAGCAGGTCTTGAATGTTTTGGGACGACGTGATCATGCCGCGCATCTTCTGCTTGGCCGCATCGTCGCCCAGCACGGTGAGCACGAACAGCTTCTGCGGCTTGTCACGGCGGCGATTCAGAACCGCTTTGACCGCATCCGCGTGTTGCAGACCGATGCGCAACAGCGCCCAGTGCGCCGCGTTCGACAGATCGTCGTTGTCGAGGTAAGACTTGATCAAGTCGAGCGCCGACACGGCTTGCAGCTCGCCCAGCGCCGAGAGGATGGTGCGGCGCAGGGGAACCGTGGTTTCGCGCCGCAGGGCTTCGGTGAGCAGCGACACCGCGCGCTGATCGCCGAGCTTGCCCAGCACTTCGCACGCGCACGCACGCGCATTCGCGCTTCCGTGCTGCGCCACGTCGGCGATTCGGTCGTACACGTGCGCGGCTCCCAGCTTGCTCACCGATTCCACCGCCGCCGAGCGAACCGATTCGTCGGCGTCGTCGAAGCGCGCGATCAGCGCCTCGATCAACTGTGGATCGTCGGTGCCTTGAGCGCCCAGCTTGCGCGTCAGCCGCAGGCGCACCAGCCTGTTCGCGCTGCTCAAGTGCCGCAGGTACACGGCGTTGTCCAGCGGCTGATTCATGTGCTCGGCGGCGATAGCGGCAGCATGGTTGATGTTCTCGTCCGTATGGCCTAAGAAGCCGGTGATCTCGTCCAGGCCCGTCGTCTCACCCAGGCGCACCAGGCCATAGGCGCACCCGATGCGCTCGATCGGATTCGTGAGCCTGCCCATCAGCTCTTGGAGGATCGGCTTCGCCGCTTCCGCTTCCATCACACCCAACGTCAGCGCGACGTTGAAGCGGAGATTGGGCGAGCCGTCGGTGCGCAGCGCCTGCAAGAGTTGCGCCTGCGCATCCGAACCCAGGCGCGTGATGGCATCGATACCCTCCGGGTAGAAGAGCATCTGGCCGAAGACTTTGAGCAGGTAGGGCACGATCCGTATGTCGGGAATCATCGACAGCGCTTCCATCGCGCGGATCACGGGGAGCGAGTCGGTGCTGCGCGCGCCCAGGTAGTCGATGACCGCCCCCACGAACGCATCGTCGCGGATGAACGGCCGGGCGATTTCCTCTGCGCGCGCCAGTCCGACGGTGGTGTCGGCCCCCGTCTGCTGTTGCTGCGCCGCCGTCAGAAGCTCGATGAGCGAGCGCGTGCGGCGCTTGATGAGCGCGTCCAGGATGGCCTTCTGCTCGGGCTTGAACTCGAAACTGGCGAGGACCTTGTGCGCCGCCACCACCGCATCCTTCAACCGATCCGTGGCGTGGGTGATTTCGATCACTCGCTCCATGCCGGGGCGAGCGATCTCGCCGTAAACCACGGCGACCATGCCCGCTGCGGCGATGGCTTCTACGTAGGCATTGGACGCCAGGAAATCCAGCGCGACGGAGCGGAACTGCTCGGCCTCGTCCTCGTGTTTGATCGTCACGGCGGTCACACTGCCGGATGAAGACGCGACCTCGATCTGGATGGTGTCTGGTACGGCCGGCGCGGCTTTTCCTTTTGCGCCAGTCCTGCGCGTGAGGGCCTCCAGGCCGCGCTTGCCGGTCTCCAGAATCTTCGCCGTCTCCGGATCGAGTGCGCTCATCACCGCCTTGTAGACGCTACCCGCTTTCCAGCTCTTGAAGGCCGCCTCGACGACCTTCGCCTTCTGCAGGTTTTCGGCCTCGCACGTCCGGCTGATCTCGTCGGCGACCTGTTGGGCGCTGCGTTGCTGAATGCCGTTCGCCTGATTGCGCAAAATGACGAACACCCCGATGCCGACGACCGCGGCTGCCAGCGCCGGGCCTGGGTTCGCCAAGAGCACGCAGCCACCGATCAGGCCGATCACAAGAAGCGTGGTCGCCAGCCCTCGGCGAGTCGTGACGGCTTTCTGTGCCGGCTCGATCTGGCTGCTCCACTGCGCAATCCATTCGTCGAGTGACTTGGTCGGCGCTTGAACGGCTTGCGCCGTCAACTGAGTATCCATGTTCGATCTCCTTATCTTATTCCAGCGTGATGGTGAGCTGCCACACGCGACCGGCCTGCGCACCACGAGCAGGCTTGACTTCGATGGTGTATTCGGCGGGTTCCAGGCCGACGAACGTCGCCTTCCCGCCCTGAGTATGAATGACCTCTGCGCCCCTGGCGTAACGCAGGCTGACCTGGGCGCGCTCGATCGGCTGATCGGTATTGAGATCGCGCACTTCGACGCCCAGGTGCGCTTTGCCCTGCCCGGCTGCCTCGACCGCCAGCGTGATACTCAGGTTTCCCTCTCGATCCGGCAGTGAAAGCACTTCACCTTTGCCGGTCTTGCCGCTGCGCCGGGCGGGCACGAATACGGGCGTATGGGCTGGCGTGACAGACGCCGAGAGCCAATCGGTCAACCCCCGGAACGACGCTTCCATCTTGCGCCGGTACACTTTGACGCGCAGTTCTACGTCGCCCGCCAGCTGCCGCACGAATCGGCCCGCGCCCTCTGCCGGAGAAGCCGATCGCCACAGCGCGCGCTGCGCGGGCGGCGCGATGCGATCGAGTTCAAAGTGCGGATAGGCCGGCGGCTCGTCGAGCTGGTACACGTCTTCTATGCGCGCCAGCGCCCGAAACAGCGCCTCGTCGCTCAGCGCGGCGCGCGCCAGCCGGGGGA
>DATBWU010000108.1:0-40744 GCA_036514635.1 Anaerolineae bacterium
CCGCGCAACTCGGAGGGCCATTCCGCGTCCGCGCTCGGATCGGGCTTGCACCGTGGGTCCGACTCGCTGGCCGTCGCTGCGACGCGTACTCGTCCTCGTCGTCGTTTTTCGTTTCTCCAACTTGGGCGTAGGTATACCACACATTTCTAAAAGATGTCAAGACCCAATTTCCCGGGTGATTATCCACAAGTGCTCCAGGCCCGCGTCCTCGCGGGCCGACCGCGCGGACGCGGTCGGCGAGCACTCAAGATGTGTGCAATCACCAGCCTATTTTCTGGTGATTATTCTCACCTCACCGCAAACTGCGAAGCGAGCGGAGAGCGCAGAGAATTCAAATTCTCTCGGCGCGCCTTCGGCGTCTGCGCCTGTGCGGTGCACCAACGCCCCCCGCCTGGAAAGGCGGCGGTTTTCCCGGTACAATTTCGAGGCTCAAGGCGGGCGGGAGCCGGCGCGGAAAAAGGCGGCTCTTCCGAGTTCAACGGGGAAAACCTCACCGCAAAGAACGCTGAGGCCGCAGAGCATATAGGAAAACTCGGCGCTCTCTGCGTTCTCGGCGGTTCAATTTCCGCCAAAGTCGGGAGAGCCAAAAAGGCTAAGAGGCTGTCTGAAAAGCATCGGAAGACCGGCTAAAGCCGGTCAAAGCGCCGACTAAAGTCGGCGTTCCGATTCGCGCAAGCCACTTTTCAGACAGGCTCTAAGGTTCGCACAGGGGGATCACCATGCATTGCCACTCGTCGAACAACCATTTCCGGTGGGCCTGCCTCGGAATCGCGGCTTTGATCATCGCAGTCCTGATCGCCGGGTGCGCCGCGCCGACAACCGCGCCAACGCAGCCCTCCGCCTCGAGCGCTACCCCCGTCCCGATCGCGCCGGCGGGGCCGCCGGTCTTGGTAGCCTGTGACGCCGAGATTCAATTGCGGGCGATGCGACCCTCTCAGCGGCCCGACTGGAACGCGCTGGGCCTGGCCGCCTGCTACGATCTATCGCTCGACCTGAAACCCGATTCGCAATCATACACCGGCACCGCGCGCGTGACCTTCACCAATCGCACCGGGAGCGATTTGCCCGACCTGATCTTCCGACTCTATCCGAACGCGCAGGTGATTTACGACGGCGTGCTCGACGTCACATCCGCGCAGATAGGCGGCAAAGCCGTGAAGCCCGAAATCTTCTTGTCCGATCGCACGGGCCTGCGCCTGCTACTCGACCAGGCGCTGCCCGAAGGCGATACGGCGGTGATTGAGTTTGCCTTCGAGGGACTTCTGCCGATCGATTTCGGTTCGGGTTCCGCCTACGGCGTTTTCAACTACGTCGGAGACGAGCCGCTGATGGCGCTAGCCAACTGGTTCCCCATGCTGTCGGTGTGGCGTGACGGCGACTGGGATGCCACGCCCGTCATCGGTGAAGGCGACGCTGTCGTGAGCGAGGTCGCGCTGTATCGCGTGCGCGTGTCTGCGCCCGACGACTGGAAAGTCGTCGCCACGGGAACGCAGGTTCGCAATTCGGTTACAGGTGAATCGGCGCAATACGAATTCGTCAGCGGGCCGGCGCGCGACTTCACCGTCCTCGCCAGCCCGAGCTTCGAGACGCGCGAATCACAAGCAGGCGAGGTACGCGTGGTGCACTGGGGTCTGCCCGACGGAGAATTGAGTTGGGAACAGGTGCTGAAGGTCGCGCGTGACTCGATCGAGGTCTATACCGATCGGTTTGGGCCTTATCCGTACACCGAACTCGATGTCGTCGCCGCGCCGCTCAATCGCGCCTCCGGCGTCGAGTATCCCGGTTTGGTCCTGATCGATGCCGGACTGTACGACGATCTGGGCGACTGGCCGTTTCTCAATGTGACCGTCGCGCACGAAGTCGCGCACCAGTGGTGGTATGGGGTCGTCGGTAACGATGTGCTGAACGCGCCGTGGCAGGATGAAGCGCTGACGACGTTCAGCTCGCTGCTCTATTTTGAGACATACGACCCGCAGGCGTATGACACGATCCTCGGGTTGTTCGAGCAGCAGGTGTCCGATTTTCAAGGCGCGCAGAGCGACGAGCCGATCGCGCAACCGCTCGCCGCATTCCGCGGCCACGGCGATGCTTATAGCGCTATCGTCTATCTGAAGGGCGCGCTGTTCTTCGCCGCGCTGCGAAAGGAGATTGGCGACGGAGCATTCTTCGGCGCGTTGCAGGAGTATTACCAGAGCAAACGCTACACGATTGCATTGCCCGACGACCTGCTCGATGCGTTTGAGGATGGCTGTGGCTGCATTCTCGACGCGACGTACAACGAGTGGGGCGTGACCGCACCGCGACAATAGAATCTGGCTACTTCGACTACTACTTATCCACGAATAACACGAATCGACACGAATAAGGCCGCTATTCGTGTTCATTCGTGTAGATTCGTGGATCGATCATCCGGTTGCGACACGCCGAGCAGCACTGCGCTAAGAGCCTGTCTTAAAACTCACCACCAAGACGCGACCCCCTGAAGGGGGCAAGCGGCACAAAGAATCACCAAGTTGTCTTGGTGTATCTTCGTGTCGCCTGCCCCGCGTTTTTTGCGGGGTGGTGACTTGGTGGTTAATAATCAAAGCTTTTCAGACAGTCTCTAAGGGACTGGCCGGCGTTCGCGGGCCGACTGCAACAGCGCGAGGATCGCCGCCACGTTGGCCCGGCTATCGGCCAGGCTGACGCGCGGGGGGTTGCCGAGCAAGATCGCATCGGCCATGTCTTCGACTTCGCCGATGTAGAGATCCTCACCGGGAACTGCGATCGTCTGCACGTCCTCGCCGCCCCGCGACAGAAGGATCCGCTCGTTCAGCCCCGGATGGAATGGGTGCGGCACGCCGATCGACCCCTCGCTGCCGACAATCTCAATGTGCGCGCGATACGGCGAACGGAAACCGCTGTCGAACTGCGCGTACGCGCCGCTGGCGAAGCGCATTTGCCCGGCAAACACCTCGTCGATGCCGGTGGGGCCGGTCACTTGCCAGCCGAAGACCTCGACCGGCTCCGCGCCGAGCACATAGCGCGAGTAACTGACGGGATAACAGCCCACATCCCAAACACTCCCGCCGCCCATTTCCGGGTAGAGGCGCACGTCGCCTTCGTTCGTGAGGTTGAAGGTGAAGGTGCCGCGAACCACCTGCACCGCGCCGATCGCGCCGCCATCAACCAGCTCTTTGACTTTGGTCGTCTGCGGGTGATGCCGGTACATGAACGCCTCGGCGACAACCACGCCTACCTTCCGGGCGGCGGCTTCCATCGCATCGACTTCGGCCACGCTCAATGCCATCGGCTTCTCACACAATACGTGCTTGCCGGCCTGCGTCGCCTTGATCGTCCACTCGGCGTGCAGGTGGTTCGGCAAGGGATTGTAGATCACATCGATGTCCGGATCGGCCAGCATGGCTTCATAAGTGCCGAAGGCGCGCGGGATACTCGACTCTTTGGCGTAAGCCTTCGCCCGATCGAGATCGCGGCTGGCGACGGCGAGCAGCTCGTTGCGCGGCGACGCGCGCAGCGGCGGAATGAGCGCACGGTTGATGCGCGCTGTGCTCAACAGGCCCCAACGCAGAATACGATCCGTCATAGTTCCTCCGGGAGTGTCTTAGGGCTTGTCCAAATATAACTTCCGTCCTGAGACGAAGGTCGAAGGACGATAGACCAATGCCTTCGTCTTTGGTCGTTCGTCATTGCGGCAGGAAGTTGTTCCTGGACGCCTCCTTACGGACCACAGGTGAAAATACCGGGTCCACGCGCAGTTTCGATGCGCGCGACACGGCGTGCTCGTCTTTGGGCAGGACGTGGCTCATCGCATACTCGGCCAGTGCGGTGATGGTCAGGCTAGGATTGACGCCGGGGTTGGCCGGGACGATGGAGCCGTCGATGACGTATAGGCCTGGATAGTTGTGCGCCTGGCACTTCACGTCGACCACACCTTCCTGCGTGTCGCGCCCCATCGGGCAGCCGCCCAGGATGTGCGCGGTCATCGGGATGTTGAGCAGCGCCTCGACCATTGACCCCGCCGCGATGCCTTTCGTCTTCTCCGCGAATGCGCGCGCCACCCGATGGCCGATCTCCACTTCGCCCGTCAGGCGTTGTCCCACTTCCGGCTTGGTGACCAGATCGCGCCGGAAGCGGGTGAACAGGCTCCGGCCCAGACGCATGCGCAGGCGCCGGTCTTCGGTCTGCATGACGAGGAGGATGGTGGTGCGCTGTGCCCAGCCGGGCAGGACTTGCGCCCGCAGAAAATCGAGCGGGTGACGCAGGATATTGCCGGCGATCTTGAGGAGACGAACCGGCATCCGATTGCCCGATTCGATCAGCGGCCCGGCCAGGAATTTCATCAACCCCGATCCGGCCGGATAACGCACCGGCTCGATCGCCGTCACTGCGTCGGCGTGGAAAATCGAGGTGATGGCAATGCCGTTGGAGTAATCGGGATCGGGTTTCTTGCGGGCGATCACGCCGAGCAATTCTTCGCCATTCGTGCGCACCATGTCGCCCAGGCGCGGCGAGAGGTTCGGCAGCGAGCGGGCCACGTCGCGGCAGCGGAACAACAGCTGGAGTGTGCCCAGCGCGCCCGCCGAGAATACGACGTTGCGCGCGCGCACGCGCCGTTCCGGCTTGAACAGCCAGGCAGTCGACTTTCGGTACACCACCTCGTAGCGCGCGCCGTCCGGCTGGCCGTCTGGCAGCGGGCGCACATCGCGCACTTCGCTTTCGGGCCAGATTTGCGCGCCCCACTTTTCGGCGAAGTACAGGTAGTTCTTGACGAGTGTGTTCTTGGCGTTGTAGCGACAGCCGACCATGCAGCCGCCGCAGTGGATGCAACCCTGGCGTGACGGGCCTTCGCCGCCGAAGTACGGATCGGGCACGCCCTGGCCCGGCTCGCCGAAGAACACGCCGACGTCGGTCGGCTGGAAGGTATCGTCCGTGCCCAACTCGTGCGCAATATCCTGGAGGATCGCGTCGGTCAGCCACAGGTTTGGATTGCGTGCCACGCCCAACATGCGCCGCGCCGTGTCGTAGTGCGGGCGCAGGATCGTTTTCCAATCGGCCAGGTGTCGCCAGGCCGGCGCGGAAAACAACTCGTCGCTCGGTTCCATTAAGACGTTAGCGTAGCCCAGGCTCCCGCCGCCGACGCCGCTGCCGTGTAAGACAAACACATCGCGAAACGGACTGATCTGCAAAATGCCGAAGCAGCGCAGCGCGGGCATCCACAGATACTTGAAGATATTCCAGGTGCTCTTCGCAAAATCCGGGTCATGATAGCGCTTGCCGCGCTCCAGCACGAGAACGCGGTAGCCTTTCTCGGTCAGCCGCATTGCCGACACGCTGCCGCCGAAGCCTGAGCCGATGACGACGAAGTCGAAGGGGGCGTGTGAGGTCATGAGGTGTTGGATGGATGGATGGTTGGTTGGATGGTTGGATAGTTGGATGGTTGGATGGTTGGATAGTTGGGTGGTTGGGTGGTTGGATGGTTGGATGTTGGGTGGCGGGCCAGGGATAGTATAGCACGGAAGGGAATCCTCAACGGATGCCTTCGGCGAAACGGACAAGCGGACAGGAACGGACGTGGCCGCTGCGAGGCAGGCCGCTGAGGACGCACTTTGGCGAAACGGACAAACGGACAGAAACGGAGCGCCAGCCGCGCTATGCTTGTCAACAGCGTGTCTCGAATCTATAATCCAGGTTGCTCGTTGACTCGCCGACTCGTTGATTCGTATCCACAGGTGACTCTTATGCCCTTCCACATCCTCACTGCCCACGACGTTCGCGCCGCGCTGCCCATGCCCGATGCGATCGAATCCATGCGCAAGGCTTTCGGCATGTTGTCTTCCGGCCAGGCCGACGTGCCGCCGCGCACTGCGATCGAGATGCCCAAGCACGATGCCGTAACGCTGTTCATGCCGGCGTATCTGCACTCCGGCAACCGGCTCGGCGCGAAGATCGTCTCCGTCTTTCCGAACAACATCAACCTGGAACTGCCGCGCATTCACGGCATCGTGATTTTGATCAATGCCGCCACCGGACAGCCGGAAGCGCTGCTGGAAGGCACGACGCTGACGGCGATCCGCACCGGCGCGGCCAGCGGTCTCGCCACCGATCTGCTCGCCCGGCGTGACGCCTCGACCGTCGCCATCATCGGTTCCGGCGCGCAGGCACGCACGCAGCTGGAAGCCGTGTGCTGCGTTCGGCAAATCAAGAGCGCGTGGGTGTACTCGCCCAATCGCGCGCACGCCGAGCAGTTTGCCGCCGAGGCGGCCAGTCGCAAGGATACGCCGGTGGAGATCGAGATCGCCTCGTCCGCGCACGAAGCCGTGTCGCAGGCCGACATCATTTGCACGGCCACGACGTCGTCGACGCCGGTCATCGGCCCGGGCGACGTGAAGCCCGGCGCGCACGTCAACGGCATCGGATCGTACACGCCGGCCATGTACGAGGTCGATCCGGAACTGGTGAAGCAGATGCGCGTGGTGGTCGATCAGCGGCAGGCGGCACTGGCTGAAGCGGGCGAGGTGATCGCTTGCATCCAGCAAGGCTGGCTGCGCGAGAACGAATTGATCGAGTTGGGCGATATTATCAACGGCACGCGGCCCGGGCGAATCGGCGGCGACCAGATGACGTTTTTCAAATCGGTCGGGGTGGCCGTGCAAGATGTGGCCGCCGCGCAGCAGGCGCTCACGACGGCGCGGCAAAAGAAACTCGGCACGGCGATCGAATTGGATAAGCAGTAACCGGCAGTGTAGAAGTGCCCGTCACCTGACTAACTCTGCGGTTTGGCCTTGCTCTGCGGGCTGATCGGGATTTCGACCGGCCGCTCGGTCCCCTTGATCAACCGCTCGATGTTCGGTCGCAGCGCGTAGGCCACCAGCACCAATGCGCCGATGCCGTACCAGATATGCTCGATCGACCCCTGCCCCAGCACAGCGCGAATCGCCGCGATGACGATGATCACGAACGCGATCAGCAACGATCCTACCGACGCATAGCGAATCACGAACATCGACAGCGGCAGGCAAGCCAGCGTGAAAATCAGCGATGGCGGCCAGAACGCGCCGGCCACACCCATGTTCGGCCCGCTGCCTGCACCACCCCGGAAGGCCAGAAAAACCGAGGCGTTATGCCCCAGCACCGCACCCCAGCCAGCCAGGACCTCGGCCCACACTGATCCGGGCACTAGCGCACGCGCCCAAACGACTGCCGCGAATCCTTTGCACACGTCGCCCGCCACGGTCAGCGCACCCGCACCCAGGCCGCCGGCGCGCATGGCATTCGTTCCGCCGATGCGGCCACTGCCCTCCGTCGTGATGTCGCGCTCGCGCAACATGCCGATCACGATGAACCCGAACGGGATCGATCCCAGCAGGTATCCACCGAGCGCCGAGGCGGCAACCCGCACCCAGCCCGACCACGACTGCGCCAGCGCCGTAATGAGTTGCTGGCCGTGAACCGGCTCGGCCAGAATGAACGTCAACACCGCAGCCGAAGCTATTAAGGACAACGCTACCGCGCCCCGATATACTCGCCTACGCATCTTCGGTCACCTCGCAGACACAGTATGCGCATCTGAGACATTTACCCCGCAGAACAATTCATAGTCGATTAGCGCTGTGATAGTTGGCGCGTCGCCGCACACCGGGCAATCGGAGCGGCGCGCGATCTGCACCTGTGCCACCTCGCCCGTCTGGCCTTCAAAGATCGTCAGTCGATCCGTCATCGCCGCGCCGACGCCGAGAATCAACTTGATCGCCTCAAGCGCCAGCCACGATCCGATCGTGCCCGTCAGCGCGCCGATCACGCCCGCCTCGATACAATCGGGTACGCCGCCCGGCGGAGGCGGCGTAGGAAATACGCAGCGATAGCACGCCGAGACGCGCGGTTTCACGACCGACAGTTGCCCGTCAAACTGATTCGCCGCACCCCAGACCAGCGACTTTCCGGCCAGCACGCATACGTCGTTGACCAGATAGCGCGTGGGAAAGTTGTCGCTGCCGTCGACGATGGCATCGTAACCGGCGACGATCGGGTGCGCATTGGCCGAGGTCAACCGCTCGCCATGCGGCACGATCGTCACATCGGGATTGAGCGCGCGCAGCGATTCCGCCGCCGCATCGACCTTCATCCTTCCCACATCGCCGGATCGAAACAACACTTGCCGCTGCAAGTTCGATACATCGACCCGATCGCCGTCCACCAACCCGATCGTTCCGACGCCGGCTGCGGCCAGATACAGCGCCGCAGGCGACCCGAGTCCACCGACACCGACGATCAGCACGCGCGAATCGAGCAAGCGGTGTTGTCCCTTGCCGCCGATACCCTGCAAGACGATGTGGCGGGCGTAACGTTTAATCTGGTCTTCGGTGAATCCGAGCATGTTGTGATTGTCGAGACGAAAGACTGAAGACGAAGGACGAAGGGCAACGTCCTAAAATGGCGCTTGCTCTTCACCTTCGACAGTATATGCAATTGCCTCTTCACGCAGCCAAGTCTGTTCTGGCACTAGCGCCTTCCGCATCGTGTGGAGTTTCGCGACGAGAGTCTCGGCGCGGCTGTAGACCTGAGTCAGGAGAGTCTCATCCCGAAGATACTTGCGGCGCTTGATGACATGCTGGCAGGCCACGGTCTCGATGAGGGAACGAATTGCGAATCCGAGGAAGCGAGCCTGCTCTGCGTCTGTCTGGCTGGTTGAACCTTCGGCTATATTCAGCGCAACGGACGTGGCGGCTCTAGCGATTTGCGACTTTAGATTGTACTCTTCACTCCGAGGCAATTGTGCTCCGATTTCGTAGATCAGGTCAATGTAATCCAAAGCCAGCCGCCACACTTCCAGCTTCTCGAACTTGAACGGCATGCGCCCCTCCTTTCGTCATTCGTCCTTCGTCATTCGTCCTTCGTCTACTTTGATCCCTACCTCGCTCACCTCCCCTCTTACAATTCGAAAAGCGCGCACGCTGGGAGGCTCCACCACAAATGAGATGATCACGTAGATCGAATCAGGATACAGCGCCTCGGCCACATCTGTCGGCGACGGAACCGCCGGGCCGTGCGGATGCGAGTGGTAAATCGCCAGCGGCTCGAAATCGCAGGCCTTCATCGCCTCGACGAACTCCGGCCCATCCATGCGGTACGCCACCGGGCTGCGCAGCGAGTTGGGCACGGGCAGCACCCGCGTCACGCGCCCATCCCGGCCCGCGAGCAGGCCACACATTTCTTGTGCCCGATCGCTCCGCGCGCCCGCCAGCATCTCGTCGAATTGCGCCTGCGACATGATCAACACCGAATCCACCTGTGGAGATGCGGGTTGATTAACGCTTGCGAATCAGGATTTCCCATTCGCCGGGGTGGACGGGCGTAATCGCCAGAACCTCGTCGCCTTGAATCTGGACGCTACGCGGCACACTGCGCGTCGCCGGCTCGTAATCGATCTGCACGCGCAATACCTTCCCGGCATCCATTTCTTCCAGAGCCAGGCGTGTTTTGACGTAAGTGTACGGGCACACCTCGCCCCGAATATCGAGCGTTCGATCCGCTTGCATGTCCGAATTATAGTCGCATAGTCGAGTAGTCGAGTAGTCAAGTAGTCCGGTAGTCAGGCGGCCAAGTCGCCGCGCAGGGACTATGAGACTATCGGACTATACTCGACGCGGGAACCATCTGCGGTTTTGCTCACCGACCGCGTCCTCGCGGTCGATCAGGACAGACGCCCGCGTGGACGCGGGCTCTGAGCAGCAAAAGGCGCAACTTGTGACCGTGCGCAGTATACAAGACTGTGAGACTACTACCCTCTTGACAATGCGGCGAACCTCAATTATAATTTAGCCGTACCTAAATTTGATTTTTGGAGCGACGAATGGGCAAGTTCAGCCAGCAGATCGAAGACTACCTGAAGACGATCTACCTGCTCCAACAGCGCGAAGGCGGTGCGACGACTAACGCCATCGCCGAGGCACTGACGGTGAAGCCGGGCAGCGTCACCGGCATGCTCAAGAAGCTGACCGAGCTGAAACTGGTGCGGCACATGCCTTACCAGGGCGTGACGCTCACGAAGGCCGGCGAGAAGATCGCACTGGAAGTCGTCCGGCACCATCGGCTGCTCGAACTGTTCCTGGTCGAGACGCTGGGTTACACCTGGGACGAGGTTCACGTAGAAGCCGACCGGCTGGAGCACGTCATCAGCGAGGATTTTGAGGAGCGCATCGCGGCCCGGCTGGGCAACCCGCAAGTCGATCCGCACGGTGATCCGATCCCGGCCAAAGACGGTAGCATGGCGAACGTTCAGCAGCAAAGTCTGGCCGAACTGCCTTGCGGCCAATCCGCACAGGTGACGCGCTTGAATGACACACACCCGGAAATGCTGCGCTACGCGGCCGTGCTGGGCTTGCGCCCGAAGGCCCGCATCACTGTCGTCGAGGCCGAGCCTTTCGGCGGGCCGCTGCGGGTGCGCGTCGGCAAGACTGAGCACGCGATTGGTCGTGAACTGGCCGAGCATATCTTCGTCACCACCGAGGCTTAAAATGACTGCTCTCGTCCAAAGACTGATCGCGCCAAGCGCCGGCCTGTCCTGGCGTGGAACAATCGCCTTCAACGTGCAACGGCTGCGCCGCCTGATGTCATTCCTCGGCCCGGCGTTCCTGATCAGCGTCGGGTACATGGACCCTGGCAACTGGGGAACCGACATCGAAGGCGGATCGCGTTTCGGTTATCAGTTGCTTTGGGTGATCTTGCTCAGCAACATGATGGCTATTCTGATGCAGACGCTCTCGGCCAAACTCGGCATCGCCACCGGGCGCACACTGCCGCAATTATGCCGCGACCGCTATCCGCGCACGCTGAATCTGTTTCTGTGGATCACTGCTGAACTCGCGGCCATGGCCACCGACCTGGCCGAGTTCCTCGGCGCGGCGCTGGGCTTCTACCTCTTGTTCGGCATTCCAATGTTTCCGGCGGCACTCCTCAGCGGTGTGGTGATCAGTGGCATTCTTGCACTGGAACACTACGGGCATCGGAAATTAGAAAAAGCCATCATCGGTTTAGTGGCTGTCATCGGCTTCGCCTATCTCATCGAGATCGTGTTGGCCCGGCCCGACTTCGGCCAGATCGCCGCCGGGACATTCATCCCACGTCTGGGCAATGGCGCGATCCTCGTCGCGGTGGGCATTATCGGCGCGACGGTGATGCCGCACAACCTGTATCTGCACTCGGCGTTGGTGCTGCCTCGCCGAGAGCCAAACGATCCCGCCAAGAACCGGTATCTGCTGAAGATGGCGAAAATCGATTTGGTGATCGCGCTGAACGGCGCGTGGTTGGTGAATTCGGCGATCTTGATCATGTCGGCAGCGACCTTCGCTCACAACGGGCTGCAAGTCACTTCAATCGAAGAGGCACACCGCACGCTCGCGCCGTTGCTCGGCGGGTTCTCGGCGCTCGCCTTCGCAATCGCGCTCCTGGCATCGGGCCTGTCTTCATCGACAACGGCGACGATGGCCGGGCAGGTGATCATGGAAGGCTTCTTGCACGTCAAAGTCAACGTGTGGCTGCGCCGGCTCGTCACGATGATTCCTGCGCTGATCGTCATCGGCCTGGGCATCGATCCATTGAAGATTCTGGTGCTATCGCAAGTTTCGCTGAGTTTCCAACTGCCGTTTGTCATGCTACCGCTGATCCGTTTCACACGTGACCGATCGATCATGGGCGAGTACACTAACAACCGTTTGGTGAATGCGCTGGCCTACGGCGTGGCGGCGATCATCATCGGCCTGAACGTCTGGCTGGTCATTCAGGTGCTCGGCGGAACGATTTAGAACCTATCTGAAAACCGGATCGCAGGCTTCAGCCTGCGCGGACTGAAGTCCGCGTTCCAAGGCTTTCGGATAGGCTCTTAGCCTTTGCGTGCTGCGTTTCAACACGGAGCACGCGGCACAAACCGGGAGAGTCAACATGGACAATGCGATGGCCCTGACGACGCAGGGGCTGACGAAATCCTACGGAAGCGTGCGCGCGCTGCGCGGCGTGAACCTGGAAGTACGGCGCGGCGAAGTCTTCGGCTTCCTCGGCCCGAACGGCGCAGGCAAGACGACGACGATCCGCTGCCTGCTCGACCTGATCCGGCCCGACGGCGGCACGCTGCGCGTTCTGGGGCTGGACCCTCAGGCGAACCCGGTCGAAGTACGCGCGCGGAGCGGCTACCTGCCCGGCGAGCTGCGCGTGGAGGACAACTCGACAGTTGAAGACGTGCTGCACTACTTCAACGACCTGCGCAGCGGCAAGGCCGACTGGAGTTTCGTGCGCCACATTGCCCAGCGGCTTGATCTCGATCTCGCGCCGCGGGTCAAGAATTTATCGAAGGGCAACAAGCAGAAGGTCGGTGTGGTGCTGGCGTTGATGCACCGGCCCGAGCTGCTGTTGCTCGACGAGCCGACGATCGGTCTCGACCCGCTGATGCAGCACGAAGTCCTGCGCCTGATCGTCGAAGCACGCGACGAAGGCACGACGGTGTTCTTCTCGTCGCACAATCTGAGCGAGGTGCAGGAGATCGCTGAACGAGTGGCGATCATTCGGCAGGGCGTGGTGGTCGAGGTGGCCGAGACCGACTCGCTGATCAATCGCGCCATGCGGCGCGTCAGCATCCGCTTCGAGCGGCCCGTCACTGACACAGCACTGGCCACCTTACCCGGAGTGAAAGTGCTTCGGCGCGACGACGGGCTGAGCGTGCTGCTGCAAGTCGAGGGGAAGATGGACGGGCTGATCAAGGCGCTGGCGGCTTTCCCTGTAGTCGATTTCGAGACCGAGCGCCCGTCGCTGGAAGAAATCTTCCTGACCTACTACGAAGGCGATCGAACGGAGGTGAAGTGAGATGCTGACGGTATTCAAGCACACGCTGCGCCGCTATCGCGGCCAGATCATCGGCTGGGGCATCGTCATGTTTCTGTACGGGGCAATCAACATGCCGTTCTACGACAGCTTCGCCAACCAGACGGCGCTATTCGACCAACTGCTGAACCTGTTTCCGAAGGAAGCCTTCGCGTTCTTCGGTAACTTCGACATCACTGCCTACGCCACACCGGCAGGCTACCTGGGCATCCAGTACTTCGACGTGATGGCCGTCCTGATCCTGGGCGTCTTCGTCTTGCTGCTGGGCAGCGGTCTACTGGTCGGTGACGAAGAAAGCGGCCGGCTCGACCTGATCCTGGCGCATCCTGTGAGCCGAACGTCGCTGTTTTGGGGACGCCTGCTAGGATTCGCCGCCGTCACGCTCGCCATCCTGTTCATCTCGTGGCTGGGGCTGGTCTTGCCGATGGGCCTGACTTCGATGAACCTGGGCTGGGGCGAGGTCGCTCTTCCGTTCCTGTCGTTGTTCGGCGTGCTGATGGTGTTCGGCGCGGCGGCGCTGCTGTTCAGCATGTTGCTCCCGTCGCGCAGCACGGCGGCCATGACGGGCGGATTCGTCCTCGTGGCGAGTTACATTATCACCTCGCTCGATCGCATGTTGCAGATGCAAGGCAACACAAGTTTGGAGACGGCGGTTAAGTTTACTCCGTTGTATTACTACGAAGGCGGCAACGCCATCAGTGGGCTGAACGTTGGGTGGCTCGTTGGCTTGTTGGCTGTGTCAGCGCTCCTTGCGGTATTAGCCTGGTGGCGCTTCAAGCGGCGTGACATCCGCGTGGGCGGCGAAGGCGGCTGGCGATTCAACCTGCTCAGGTTCAAGCGCGTGAGGGCACAGCAATAGAACGTAACGAATCCACGCTAAGCGTGATGGCGCACGGGCCGTATCCGTTTATCAGCTGCGGATTCGTTGCAGCGCTCTCCTTGAAACACCTATTGAGCCTTTTTCGATTGGAGTATTGGGACTTGTCTGAGAACACGTTGACACTCGAACTGAACATTCGCGGCATGGATTGCGCCGATTGCGTGCGCACGGTCGAGACGGCGCTGAACGGTCTGCGCGGTGTGACTTCGGCGCGCGTGTTGCTGACCGCCGAGCGCGGCACGGTCATTTACGATCCAGATGCGCTCAAGCCTCAACAGATCGTCGATGCCGTCAACGCCACCGGCTACACCGCCGATGTCCGCGATGCAGCCAACCAGCCAACCAGCCAACCAGCCAACCAACCCAACCGCTTGCTGTCTCTCATCCCGGTTGTCTTCCTGGCGGGCCTGTCGCTGCTGGCGCTGGTCGAGCTGGCCGGCGAGGGACTCGACGGTCTCTCGCTGATTCCCTGGCCGCTGACTCTGGCGGCGGCTGCCGTGGGCAGCTGGCCGATCGTGCGCAAAGCCATCGGTGCGCTGAGGCAGAAGCAAATCACCGCCGACCTGCTGATGTCGATTGCCGTCCTCGCCGCGCTGGCGCTGGGCGAGTTCGTCGCCGCGATGCTGATCGTGTTCTTCATGCGTGTCGCGTACACGATCGAATCATTCACGACCGCGCAGGCACGCCACGCGATTAAGTCGCTGGTGCGGCTGACGCCCGACGTGGCCCGCGTGCAGCGCGACGGCGTGGAAGTGGAAATCCCCACGCGCGATCTGCGCGTCGGCGACACGTTGATCGTCCGCCCCGGCGAGCGCATCGCCGCCGACGGCGCGGTGATCGACGGGCACAGCGCGGTCGATCAGGCGGCGATCACCGGCGAGTCGATCCCGGTCGAGAAGCAGGGCGGCGACACAGTCTTCGCCGGGACGCTGAATCAGCGCGGCGCATTGACGGTCAACGTGACGCGCGTCGGGTCGGAGACGACGCTGGGCCGCATCGCCCGGGCCGTCGAAGAAGCCGAAGCGTCGAAAGCGCCGGTGCAGAAGTTCGCCGATCGCTACAGCGCGATCTTCCTGCCGGTGCTGCTGATCGTCGCCGCGATCACGACGATCGTGACGGGCAACCCGCACACGGGCATCGCCGTGCTGGTCGTCGCCTGCCCGTGCGCGGTCGCGCTGGCGACGCCGTTGGCCGTCACGGCGAGCGTCGGCGCAGCGGCGAAGCACGGCATTCTCATCAAGGGCGGGCTGTATCTGGAAGCGCTCGCCCGCGCGGACGTGCTGGTGATGGACAAGACCGGCACATTGACACTCGGCAAGCCCCAGGTCACGGACATTGTAGATTGTGGAATGCGGATTGCGGATTTAACAAAGGCCGCTAGTGCTCAATCAGCAATCAGCAATCCGAAATCCGAAATCCTCGCGTTGGCCGCGAGTGTGGAAAGGCGCAGCGAGCATCCGCTGGCCGAGGCGATCATGCAAGAAGCCCGCCGGCTGGGTGTGCACGCGCGGGAGCCGGAGTCGTTCGAGATGACGGCGGGAGGCGGCGTGTCGGCGCAGGTGGACGGTCGGCAGGTCCGGGTCGGCTCACCGCGATGGCTCATCGAACACGGCGTAACAGTCGATGAGAGCGGCCGTGCGTCGATCGCGCAACTCGAAAGCGAAGGCAAGACCGTCGTTGGCGTAGCCATTACAGATGCCTCTCACGACCGGTATCGGTTGATCGGGTTGATTGCAGCGGCAGACGTGTTGCGCGATGAAGTGCCTGCGGCGTTGGCCCAACTCCGGCGGCTCGGCTTCAAACGGACGATCCTGCTGTCGGGCGACAATCGTCGCTCGGTCGCCGCGATCGGCGGCCAGTTGCAGATCGAAGCGCACGGCGCGATGCTGCCGGAAGACAAGATTGCCTTCGTGAAGGAGATTCAAGCGCAAGGGCACGTCGTGGCGATGGTCGGCGACGGCATCAACGATGCGCCCGCGCTGGCCCAGGCAGACGTGGGCATCGCCATGGGCGCGGCAGGGACCGACCTCGCTATCGAGGCGGCCGACATCGCGTTGATGCGCGACGACTGGTCGGCGCTGCCGTTGGCGGTGAAGATCGCACGGCGGACGTTCGGCACCATCAAGCAGAATATCGCGTTCGGTATGCTGTTCAATATCGCGGGGGTCACGCTGGCCTCACTCGGCATTCTCAAGCCGATCCTGGCGGCGGCGGCGCAGTCGTTGCCCGATGGAGCCGTCTTTTTGAATTCGAGCAAGTTGTTGAGAGTGAAATAACCTCACCCTCACCCCAGCTCACCGCACTGCGCTGCGCGCAGCGCGGCGCAGGTCGCCACACTCCGCTCCTGGTGGAAGAGGGAGAGGAGCCGGGGGTGAGGGAGAGGTAGCCTAAGGAAGGAGTGATTTGTATGTCATACGTATCGAGGAGGAAGTTTCTAAAGGTGGGCACGGCGGGGGTGCTGGGTTCAGCCGGGTTGGTCTCACTGACCACCACGCGCGCCCAACAAGACCCGCCGCCCCCCAACCCTTATTTCGACCACGGCGCAGGGCATGCCGGCAACGACATGGTCGGCGACGTCGATCCGAACAACAAGAACGGCTTCGATCCGACGGCCATGCTGACCGACTGGGACTATGGCAAGGTCAGCACGCTGCCCAACGGGCAGACGTTGCGCGAGTACGAGGTGTTTGCCGGCGAGAAGGAAATCGAGATCGCGCCGGGTGTGTACTTCCCGGCGTGGACGTACAACGGGCGCGTGCCCGGCCCGACGATCCGCTGCACCGAAGGCGATCGCATCCGCGTCCACTTCGTCAACGGGACGGGACACCCGCACTCGATCCACTTTCACGGTATCCACCCGTCGAACATGGACGGGCTGGACCCGGTGCCATCGGGCGGCGAGTTCACCTACGAGTTCGACGCCGAGCCGTTCGGGCTGCACCTGTATCACTGCCACACGCTGCCGCTCAAGCGACACATCCACAAAGGACTCTACGGCGGATTCCTCATCGATCCCAGGCCGGGCCGCCCACCCGCGCGTGAGTTGTTCATGATGATGAATGCTTTCGACACGAACTTCGACGGCGGGAATGAAGTGTACGCGGTGAATACGGTCGGATTCCACTACGTCCGCCATCCGATCCAGGCCAGGGTCGGTGAGCTGATCCGCATGTACGTGATCAACATCGTCGAGTTCGATCTGATCAACTCGTTCCACCTGCACGCGAACCTGTTCGACGTGTATCGCACCGGCACGCGGCTGGAGACGAGCGAGTACACCGATACGGTCATCTTGGGCCAGGGCGAGCGGGCGATCCTGGAGACGCGCTTTAAGTTTCCCGGCAAGTTCATGTTCCACGCGCACGTCAGCGAGTTTGCCGAGCTGGGCTGGCTGGGTTTCTTCGAGGTGACAGAATGAGCGAGCAAACATTGCCCACCCAGACAGCGCCGGCCTGGTCGCCGGGCCGTATCGCGGCGGCAGCGCTGCCCCTGGTTCTGCTGGTCGTCGTCGTCGCCATCTTCTTGACGACCGGTGCAGGCCTTCAGACGCCTGAGGGGCTGCCGCCGATCGAGCAGATCGACGTTCAGCAGATCGTGTTGCCCGAACCGAACCTCATCGTGATGAACGTGATCAACTCCGGGCCGGACCCGGTGACGGTCGCGCAGGTGCTGGTCGATGAGGCCTACTGGCGATTCTCGATCGAGCCAGGCCCTGACATCCCGCGCTTGGGCACGGCGACCCTCCGCATCCCCTACCCGTGGGTCGCGGCTGAGCCGCATCTGATCGTGCTCGTCACATCCACCGGCACGACCTTTGAAGCCGGGATTCCGCTGGCCGTGCAGACCCCCGTCGCCAGCCTGAACACCTTCTTCCAGTTCGCGCTGATCGGCATCTACGTCGGCGTGATCCCGGTCGGGCTGGGGCTGATGTGGCATCCCTTCATGCGCAGCCTCAAGCGCCGTGCGCTCGACGCGATCCTGGCGCTGACGATCGGTCTGCTGGTTTTTCTACTGATCGACACCGCGAGCGAAGGACTGGAGGTGGCGGCGCGCGTGCCGAGCGCGTTCAACGGGCTGATCCTGTTCAGCGCGGGTGCGCTTCTGGCCTATCTGCTGATCCAGATCGCCAGCGCGCGAGGCGGCGTGAATCGGGATGAAGCCTCGGGCCGCACGGCTCTCTCGTACCTGTTGGCCGTCGGCATCGGCCTGCACAATCTGGCCGAAGGTCTCGCCATCGGTGCGGCGTATGCGGCCGGCCAGGCGGCACTCGGTGCGTTTCTCGTCGTCGGCTTCACGCTGCACAACGTCACCGAGGGTATCGGCATCGCCGCGCCGGTCGCGCAGGATCGACCGGGACTGCGCACGTTCCTGTGGCTGACCCTGATCGCCGGAGCGCCGGCCATCCTCGGAGCATGGGCCGGTGGATTCATCTACAGCGACCTGGCCGCGGCGATCTTCCTCGGCGTTGGGGTCGGCGCGATCGTGCAGGTGATCGTCGAGGTCGGTAAGCTATTGATGCGACATGGCCGCCGCGAAGGCGCGACCTTCGCTACCGGGTCAAACGCGATCGGCTTCGCCGCCGGGCTGGCGATCATGTACGTGACGGCGCTGCTGGTCGCGGTATAAGCAGCGCACCAAGTGACCGGCACTCAGCAAGTGCCGGTCTTTTTTCGACGACGGGGAGTTTTGAATTACGGCAACGAGCAATTCCACAGGACACTTGTAACGGCCAGGCATGATTAATGTCACTTCACTAAGTTAGTAGTTCGGATGCTAACTACTAGTCGGGTATCGAACTACTATTTGGGAAGATTATGGAAGGCTCAATGGGTGTTTCAAGGAGGTCGATGCAACGAATCCGCACGGATAAACGGATACGACCCGCGCACTAGTGCGCCCGTCGAGGATTCGCTTATCCGCCTGCCCTTGCGCGCAGCGCGGGGGTTGCCCATCCGATGCATTGGTCGCTCACCTCCCTGAAATCCGGGAAGAGCGAAATGGAATTACTGGCTGGCTTGACTGCGATTGGATTTACGGAATACGAGGCCAAAGTCTACCTGGCGCTCTTGCGCGAGAGTCCGGCCACCGGCTATCAACTGAGCAAGCGCGCCGGTGTGCCGCGATCGATGGTGTATGAAGCACTGGGCCGATTGCAGACACGGGGCGCGGTGCTGGTTACCGATCGCCATAGGGCCACACTGTATCGACCCCTGCCGCCGGACGTTCTGCTCAATCGATACGAGCAGGAACAGCATCGGCTGACGAGCGACTTGCGCGAAGGGTTGCGCTCGCTGCACGAGACGACTGAGGAAGATCGCATCTGGTCGATCAGCGGCCGCGATCCGGTGCTGTCGTATGCCGCACAGATGCTTCAGCGCGCACGGACAGAGGCGCTGCTGGTGATGAACGATCCAGACCTGGAGGTTCTGCGCAGCGAGGTTGAGGCGGCATGTGAGCGCGGTGTGAGCGTCGGCGCATTGTTGACAGGTGAGGGCGAGTTGGGCTGCGGGCGCGCAGTCCGTCATCCTCCGCAGGAAAGCAAACTCCAGCAACTCACCGACGATCTGGTAATCGTCATCGACAGTCACGAGGCGCTCATCTCGAACACCGTGCAGGAGACGACGGCAACGATCACGCTAAACCGCAACCTGGTGCTGATCGCGCGCCAGTTTGTGTGGATGGAGCTGTTCGCGCAGCGCATCTATACCCGGCTTAGCCCTGAACTACTCGCGCAACTCGATCCGGAAGATCGGCGCATGCTTGAAAGTTTCTCGCCGCAACCCGGCGCATAACCACCGCACTAGTACACGTCGGCGTAAATGCCGCAATGGTTTGTCATTCCGAGCCGCGCTCTTTGCGGCGAGGAATCTCCGCCCAGCCGACCGAGACCCCTCGCTGCGCTCGGGGTGACAACCGTAGGGTTATTTAGGCCACGGTGTACTAGGGAGAACACAGGTGACCCACATGCTTAAAAAGCCCTGAAGATTAACCACCAAGTCACCAAGACACCAAGAGCCTCAAGGCTTTCTTCGTGCTGGATGGGGGCCTGGTGTTGAGTTTTTAGATAGTCGCTTACAGCCGCTGCTTTCTCCGTGCCATCCGTGCCATCCGTGGTTAAGCCCAGTGAGGCAAAAGAGTCATGCTCAATCTGATCCTCAAGAACCTGTTTCGACGCAAGACGCGCACGCTGCTGACGGTGGCCGGCATCGCCGTGGGTGTGGCGGCGATCGTCGCGCTGGGCGCGATGGGCGAAGGGCTGCGCACGGGCTACCTGTCCATGTTCTCCGGCAGTGGAGCCGATTTGATCATGATGCAGAAAGGCGCATGGGACATCACGATCGGCGCGGTCGATGAAGACACCGTGAATCAGGTTGCGGCGCTGCCCGAAGTGCGCGCGGCTACAGGCATGGTCGTCGGCAATGTCACCGCGCCGGGCGCGATGTACTTCTTCGTGTTCGGCTACGACCCGGACGGGTTCGCCATCAAGCGCTTCCAGATCGTCGAAGGGCAGCCGCTGGGCGCTTCCCATTCCGCCACGCGGGGCAGTCACGAAATCCTGCTGGGCAAACAGGCCGCGAGCGTGATGAGACTCAAGGTCGGCGACACGCTGCGCCTGACGGGCGGCGCATTCCACGTCGTCGGCATTTACACCAGCGGCAGCGGCTTCGAGGATGCGGCGGCGGTTCTGTCGCTGGCCGATGCACAGAGACTGCTCCAGAAGCCACGCCAACTCGGCGCGGTGCAGATCAAACTGAACGATGCACGGCAGATCGAACAGGTGCGCGCGGAGCTGGAGCGCCGCTATCCTCGCCTGACGATTTCTCAGTCGAGCCAGACCGCCGACCAGCAGCAATGGATCACCTACATCCAGGGCTTCGCACTGGGCATCGCGCTGCTGGCCGTCGTCATCGGCGGCGTGGGCATGACTAACGCCGTGATGATGAGCACCTTCGAGCGCACGCGCGAGATCGGCACGCTGCGCGCGCTGGGCTGGAGTCGCCGCCGCGTGCTGACGATGGTGCTGGGCGAAAGCGTCATGCTGGGGATGATTGGCGGGTTGGCCGGCTGCGCGGTGGGCGCGGCGCTGATCGGTGCGCTGGGCCAGAGTCCGGCGATGAGTTTCCTTCAGGGCAACGTCAGCCTGCCCTTGATCGGACAGGGCCTGCTCACGGCGATGGCTCTGGGCGCGGCAGGCGGCGTGTACCCGGCCCGCTGGGCATCCCGGTTGCTGCCGATCGAGGCGCTACGCTACGAAGGTGGATCGGGCGCGGAGGCGCGCCTGCGGACCTCGCGCGTCAAGTCGGAAACGCTCCGATCGCTGGCGCGGCGCCGCCGGCGCACGGCGCTGACCATTGTCGGCATCAGCATCGGGCTGGCCGCCGTCGTGGCGCTCAACGGCATTGCCGACGGGTTCATCGTGATGTTCAACCAAATGATGATGACCACCGATGTCGACCTGGTGGTCCAGCAGCGCGACACGTCGGACCTGGCCTACAGCGCCGTCAACGAGCGGGTGGGCCGGGAAATCGCCGCGCTGCCGGATGTGCAGAGCGTATCGGGCATTGTGATCAGCGCGGTCGAGACGAACGAAGCGCCGATCTTCCTCATCATGGGCTACGCGCCATACGAGCCGGCGATCGAGCATTTCAAGATCGTCGAAGGGCGTGGGCTTTCAGGCAATCGAGAAGTGATGATCGGGCGATCGGCGGTGGATGTCCTGAAAGTGAAAGTGGGCGAGGTCATCCGCCTGGCAAACGTAGGCTTTCGCGTGGTCGGCATCTTTGAGACGGGCGTCTCGTATGAGAACAGCGCGGGTGTCATTTCGTTGCGCGATGCACAGGCGCTCGTCGGCAAGCCGCGCCAGGTGACGATGTACGGCATCAAGCTGAACGATCCGCAGCGCGCACAGGCTATCGCGGCCACCATCGAAGCGCACCTGCCCGACGTGGCCGTGTCGCCGGCGAGCGAATTCGCCGAGAACTTGCCCGATATGAAGCGATCGTATGCGGCGATGGGCGCGATCAGCGCATTGGCGATTCTCGTCGGCGGGATCGGCATGATGAACACGATGATCATGAGCGTGTACGAGCGCACGCGGGAGATCGGCACGCTGCGCGCGCTGGGCTGGCGGCGGCTGCGTGTGCTTTTGACGGTGCTCAAAGAGTCGCTCGCGCTCAGCCTGATCGGCGTGGTGGCCGGAGCCGTACTGGCCTGGCTCCTGGGTGTGCTGCTGCGCCAAATCCCGCTGTGGGGCGATATGGTGCGGATCTCTTTCTCGCCCGCGCTGCTGACGCAAGCGCTGATCGTCGCGCTGATATTGGGCCTGCTCGGCGGATCGTATCCGGCCTGGCGAGCGGCGAATCTCAGCCCGGCGGAAGCGTTACGCTACGAGTGAGCAAGAGAGCAGGAAGCAGGAATGCAAGTGGCAAGAGGGGAGATGCAAAATGATGTTTGAAGAATGGGTGAAGTCTGTGCCCCAGGATTTGAAGCAGGATGCCTTGTGGCAATTCAATGTCTATCCCAAAGCCTTGTTTCTGTACGACCTGTTGTGGGAGGATTGCAGACGCATGATGAAGGATGTGCGCGGGCGAGCCATCACTGAGCAAATCATTCGCAGTGCCGGCTCGATCTGCGCCAACATCGAGGAAGGCTATGGACGCGGGTTCGGTGCAGAGTTCGCCTATTTCCTGCGAGTGTCACTCGGCTCAGCGCGCGAGACACGCGGCTGGTATTACCGCGCCTGCCGTCTTTTGCCAAAGGAAGCGCTCCAACATCGAATGCAACTGCTCGACGAAATCATCGGCGGACTCGTCAACGCTATCGACTACCAAAAACGCCGCCCAAAACGTAAACCCTGACTTGCCTCTTGCCTCCTGCATCCTGAATCCTGCCTCTTGCATCTTGCATTTGGAGATAACCCATGAAACAACTCAACATCCTCATCACGATTCTATTGCTGGCGAGCCTCACCGCGTGTGGGCAAGCCTCCTCGTCCAATCCGACCCCGACGCCTCCGGCCGAGTCTGTCCCGGTGGTCGTATCGGCTTCGGGCAAGCTTCTTCCAGAGCATTGGGCCGCGCTCGGCTTCCAGATGAGTGGGCGAGCGATTGAAGTCAAGGTTCAAGCAGGCGATCGCGCGGAAGCGGGCGACGTGCTGGTTCAACTGGATGATGCCGATGTCCGGCTGGCCATGGCACAAGCCGAGGCCACGCTCGCGCTGGCACAGGCGCAACTCGCGCAATTGAAGGCCGGCGCGCAGCCGGAGCAGATCGCCGCCGCCGAACAAGCCGTCAAGACGGCTGAGGCAAACGTGTGGGCCGCGTCCGCGCAACTGGCACAGCTGCAATCCGGGGCGCGTCCCGCCGACATTGCCGCCGCCGAGGCTGCACTGGCCGCTGCACTGGCCGAGCAGAAGCGGGCGCAAGATGCTTACGATCGCATCAAAGACATCGGCGGCACGCTGGAGGAGCAGGCGCGGGCGGCGCTGAACGCCGCTACACAGGCGGCTGTCGCCGCGCAGGAACGGGTCGATCAGCTCAAAGCCGGTGCGACGAAGAACGAGCTGGACGCCGCACGCGCGAATCTCGCCGCCGCGCAGGCACAGAAAGCCGTGGCGCAAGCGCAGGTCGATCTGCTGAAGGCGGGTGCGACGCGGGAGCAGGTCGCGGTCGCGGAAGCAGGCGTGAAACAGGCGCAGGTCGCCGTGGATACTGCCAGTGCGCAATTGCCCAAACTACAACTCGTCGCACCGTATGACGGCACGATCGGCCTGGTGTCGATCCGCGCCGGCGAGATGGTCGCGCCGGGGCAGCCGGTGATCACGCTGGGCGATCTCGGCGCGCTGCGCGTGGAGACGACCGATCTCAGCGAGGTGGACGTGGCCCGCGTGCACGAGGGACAGTCCGCCAAAGTGGCATTCGATGCGTTGCCCGGCGCGGCGTTCAGCGGCACAGTGACGCGCATCGCGCCGATGTCCACACCC
This sequence comes from Anaerolineae bacterium, assembly GCA_036514635.1. Lineage (GTDB taxonomy): Bacteria > Chloroflexota > Anaerolineae > Fen-1058 > Fen-1058 > DASSFZ01. The sequence continues at coordinate 23,736 of DATBWU010000108.1, forward strand.
GGACAGGGCGGCGTGAACTACACAGTCATCGTCTCACTGGGCACAGTCGATCCCGCGCTGCGCTGGGGCATGACGGCGTTCGTCGACATTCAGGTGGAGCAGTGATGAGGACGAAGGACGAACGACGAAGGACGAAAGACGAAGGATGAAGGACGAAAGACGAAGGACAACAGACCCATACCCTGGTCATTCGTCCTCAGTCATTCGTCCTCAGTCATTCGTCCTCGGTCATTCGTCCTCGGTCATTCGCCATGCTGAACAGGAAGCAAGATCATGATGGCACGAAACGAAGATAAAGTCGTCGTTGAAGCGATCGGCCTGACCAAGATTTACGGCAACGGCGTTCAAGTGCGCGCCCTGGACGACGTGAACTTCCGCATTCACGCGGCGGAGTTCGTGGCCGTAATGGGCCCCAGCGGATCGGGCAAATCGACACTGCTGAACATGATCGGCGCGCTGGACCGGCCCACGTCCGGCAAGGCGATCGTCGACGGGTGCGACATCGGCAGCCTGCGCGACCTGGACGGTTTTCGCGCGCGCACAGTCGGCTTCGTCTTTCAATTACACAACCTCATCCCGACGCTGACGGCGATTGAAAACGTCGAAGTGCCGATGCGCGGCCAGGCCCTGAGCGAGCGCGCGCAGCGCAGGCGCGCCGAAGAGCTGCTCGGCCTGGTGGGCCTCCAGCCGAGGAGCCACCACTTGCCCGGCCAGCTATCGGGCGGGCAGCGGCAAAAAGTAGCGATCGCCCGCGCACTGGCGAACAACCCCTCGGTGATTCTGGCCGACGAGCCGACCGGCAACCTCGACAGCGCCAGCGGCGACGAAGTGATGAACGTCTTCGAGCAGTTGCACAGCACGCACGGTACCACCATCATCATCGTCACACACGATCCGGCGGTCGCGCGACGCACACACCGTATCTTGATGATGCAGGACGGCCGGATCGTTCAAGAGGACCTTGTGGGCGATGCCTACACCGAGGATCTGAAAGTGCTGGCGCGCTCGGAGTTGGGCCAGGCGATACTGGCCGATGGGACACCCGACACGCTATCCGCCGGCGAACGAGAAACTATGCGTCGAATGCTGGCGCGCGTCGTCGAGCAAGGCCAGGTACGAACCTGATGCCTCACCCCCGCCTTCGGCACCCCCTCGCCTGAGCCTGTGACTCAGGAGAGGGGCCGGGGGGTGAGGTTAAACCTGCTGTGAAGACGCCCGATCGATTCCGGTCGGGCGTTGCGTTTGACTTCTCGTGCGTCGCAACATACAATCCGTGCATAGGCAGGAGTGGATATGTCGGAACTCTTCACCGCAAGTCAACGTCCACTCTCTGGTGATGATTCACATCTCACCGCAGAGACGCGGAGAGCGCAGAGAATCACAAATTCTCTCCGCGCCCTCTGCGCCTCTGTGGTGCAAAAGTGATTTGCGTGTAGCCACCAGCCACTCTCCAGACGCAACCCGCCCGCACGCTGAGGAGAAGATCATGTCCCGCCGAAATCGAATCGCCATCGCCGCCCTGGTTGGAACGGCCGTCGTCGCCGGAGCACTCATCTTATCCGGCCAGCCGACCACCCCACCCCTCGTCGTCACGCCTTCCGTCACACCCGGTGTCGTCGTCCGCATCACCTCGACTCCGACGCTGCCCCCTACCCCGCTGCCGACCAAGCCGCGCGTCGGATACACACCCGTGCCCGACGATGTGGTCTCGCCCATCGTGATGCAGCGCTCGCCCGACACGGGCCAGGAGCAGCCGCCCGACCAGCCGATCGAGATCGTTTTCGACCGGCCCATGGATCACGCTTCCGTCGAGGCCGCTTTCCAGGTCTATCCCACCGTCGCCGGATCGTTCAACTGGATCACGGATCAGATCGTGCAGTTCGAACCGCAGTCCGATCTGAACCGCGACAGCGTGTACGATGTCGTCGTCGATCAGCGCGCGCAAGACACGAATGGCGCGCCGCTCAATCAGGCCTATCAGTTCCGCTTTGCGACGGCGGGATTCCTCGCCGTCGCGCAGGTCGTTCCCGCGCCGGACACCGCCGATGTCGATCCGAACAACACGCGCATCACGATCATCTTCAACCGGCCGGTCGTCCCGCTCACGTCGCTGCAAGAGCAGGCCCATCTTCCTCAACCCTTCACGCTCACGGACTCTGCTGACCAACCGATCACGGGCAACGGCGCGTGGCTCAACACGTCGATCTTCACGTTCCATCCAGCCGAGCCGCTGGCCGGCGGCGTGACGTACACCGGGCGAGTCACCGGCCTGACCGACACCGATGGCAACCCGCTGCAGGCCGACTACACCTGGCGCTTCACCACCGCGCCGCCCGAAGTCGTGTGGGTCACACCGACCGAGAATCAAACGCTGGTGCCGATCGAGACGGCCATCGTCGTGCAATTCAACCAGCCCGTCGATCCCGAATCGGCGCAGAGCAAGTTCAGTCTCGTCTCGCAGAACAACCAGCGCATCGAAGGGACGTTCTCGGTGATCAGCGAGACGCTGACCTTCACGCCGACCGCGCGCCTGGACTTCAACACCGCGTATCGCGCCAACGTCGAGGCCGGCGTCGTCAGTCGCAACGGCGGCGAGGGCAGTCGCGGATCGCGCCAGTGGCTGTTCAGCACCGTCCCGCTGCCCAAGATTGTGCGCACCGATCCGGCCGACGGTCAGCGCGATGCTCCGCCGTACACCAGCTTCACCATCTACTTCAACGCGCCGATCGACCCGGACACGGTGATGCCCAACCTGCGCATGACGCCGCCCTTCAGCCCGACGCAGGTCTACACCTACTTCAACACCTACGACAACTCGTTCGTCCTCGGCTACGATGTCAAGCCGTCGACCGATTACACCGTCGAGATCGGCCCGAGCATCGTCGATCCGTACGGCAACACCACCGGCCAGTCGCTGAGCGTGCGTTACCGCACGGCGGCGCTGCCCCCTTCGGTGCAACTCAACACGCCGGGCCAGGTCGCCACGTACAACGCCAACGATCCGATCGCCATCGTGGCGACCCACATCAACGTCCGCCGCATCGATTTGAACCTGTATCAGCTCAGCACAGCCGGCGCGCTGAACTTCCAGCAAGACTCCTACAACTACCGGCCCGATTCAGCACCGCTTCGCACGTGGTCGCTGCCGATCGATTCGCCGCTGAATGAAACGGCTTTCACCAAGATCGACATCACCGAAGGCGATGCGCGCCTCGCGCCCGGTGTCTACCTGCTCGACGCGACCTCGCCCGACATCCCGCCCGATCAAGTCAACGCTTATCTGAACCGGCACCTGCTCATCGTCAGCACGTTCAACGCCACACTCAAAACGTGGCAAGGCAACGCGATGGCCTGGGTGACCGATCTGCGAACCGGCCAGCCGCGCTCCGATATGTCGCTCACGTTCTACAACTACGACGGCCTCGCCATTGCCAACGCAGCGACCGATGCCGACGGTCTGGCCCGCATCACCTACAACAGCAATCAGTATTCCATCGGCTACGTCATCTCCGACTCGCCCTTCGCGGCCGGATCGCCCAACTGGATGAATGGCATCGGCATTTGGGACTTCGGGATGCAGCAGGGCTACTACAGTGGCAGGTATAACACGCACCTCTACACCGACCGCCCGATCTATCGCCCCGGCCAGACGGTCGATTTCAAGGGCATCCTCCGCGCCGAAGATGACGTGAAGTACAGCCTCCCTGACGCAACGACCGTGCAGGTGACCATCTTCGACTCGTCGTACACCCAGATTTACGACCAGCAACTCGCGGTGAGCGAGCTGGGCACGTTCCACGGCGAGGTACAACTGGCGGATGGCGCGAGCCTGGGCCAATACCAGCTCAACGTCGCGTTCCTGGATCAGTCGGCCAGCAGCACGTTCACCGTCGCCGAGTATCGAGCGCCGGAGTTCGAGATCGTCGTCACGCCGGACGAGCAAGAAGTCGCGCGCGGCGACGCGACCCGCGCCAGCGTCGAAGCGCGATACTTCTCCGGCGGCGGGCTGGCGAACACCACCGTCAACTGGAACGTGCTGGCCGAGACGTACACCTTCGATCCGCCGCTGGGCCGGGGCTACTCGTTCCGCGACAACGACGACCCGTGGATTTGCTTCGACTGCTGGTGGTATCGATCTTACAGTGTGCCCGAACCGATCTTGAGCGGCTCCGGCACGACCGACGCGCAGGGCCAACTCACGATCGAGCTTCCCGGCGATCTCAAGTGGGGCAGCGGCGAGCCGATCACGGGCAGCGTCAAGTTGATCGTCGAAGCGACGGCGACCGGGCCGGACAACCAGTTCATCGCCGGGCGCAGCGAGATCGTCCGGCATCAGGGCGACATCTACGTCGGCGTGGCAGCGCGCGATTACGTGGCGATTGAAGACCGGCCGACGACCGCCGACCTGATCGCCGTCGATTGGGCCGCCTCGCGAATTCCGAACCGGACGATCGCGGCATCCGCCTATCGGCGCGAGTGGATTAACACCTTCGTCGAGAACGAGGTCGGCGGCGGGACGTGGCAGTACACGACCCAGGACACGCTCGTCGATACGAAGACGGTCACGACCGACGCCAACGGCGAAGCCGTCTACACCTTCACGCCGGGTGATCCCGGCTCGTACCGTATCGTCGCCGAAGCGACCGACAACGCGGGCCGCTCGGTGCGATCCTCGACGTTCGTGTGGGTGACGGGCCGCGAGTACGTCTCGTGGCGGCGCGAGAATAACGATCGCATCTCGCTGATCAGCGACAAGACGACCTACGTGCCCGGCGAGACCGCCGAGGTCTTGATCCCATCGCCCTTCCAGGGTGAACAGGTCGCGCTAATCACGATCGAGCGCGGCGGCGTGCTGCGCAGTGAAGTCGTGCGGCTGACGAGCAACAGCAGCATTTATCGCGTGCCGATCACACCCGACCTTGCGCCGAACTTCTACGTCTCGGTTGTGCTGGTCAAGGGACAGAACAACTGCGCCGGCGCGGACTGCCTGAAGCCGGAAAATCTGGCCGATTACAAGGTCGGCCTGCTGCCGCTCGACGTGACGCCCGTCGCGCAGACGCTTCACATCCAGTTGACGCCGGACAAGACGCAGGTGCAGCCCCGCGAAGACGTAGCGTACGACGTGAGCGTCACCGACTCGAACGGCCAGCCGGTGGCGGGCGAGTTCTCACTCGACCTGGTGGACAAGGCGGTGCTGTCGCTGCTGCCGCGCACGCCGGACGCGATCGTGCAGGCTTTTTACGGACGGCGCGCGCTGGGCGTCAGCACGTCGAGCGGGCTGTCGGTGTCGGGCAATAAGTTCTTGCAGCAAATCGCCGAGATGCTTCAAGCGCAACTTCTCGCGGCGCAAATACCCCCGACCGGGGGCGGCGCGCTGACCGAGCGCGATTTCGCGCAGCCCGCCCCGACGGCAGCGCCCGCCGCAGTCGAAGTGCCAAAAGAAGCGCGAGCCGACAGCAGCGCGTCGCTGCCGCCGGGCATTGAGATTCGAGAAGACTTTGCGGACACCGCCTACTGGAACCCGACCTTCACCACCGATGCGAGCGGGCGCGGCTCGGTGACGATCAATCTGCCCGACAACGCCACCACCTGGACCTTCCGGGGCGTCGGCGTCACCGCCGATACGAAAGTCGGCGAGGCGACGGTCGACGTCGTCGCGAGCAAGCCGCTGCTGATCGTCCCCGTCGCGCCGCGCTTCTTCGTCGTCGGCGACCGGGCCATCCTGGCCGCGAACGTCCGCAACAACACGGATACCACGCTCGCCGTCGACGTGAGCCTGACCGCCGAGGGCGTCACGTTCAACTCGGATGCGACGCGCACGGTGACCATCCCGCCGCACAGCGAGACGAAGGTCGAGTGGGATGTGACTGTGAACGACGTGGAGAACACACAGTTGATCTTCGCGGCGGTCAGCGGCAACCTGAACGACGCGAGCAAGCCGCGCCTGACCACCGGGCCGGACGGCTCACTGTTGGTGCTGCGCTACACCGCGCCGGACATCGTCGGGACGGGCGGGCAGATCGTCGGCGCGGGTCAGCGCACCGAGATCGTCGCGCTCCCGCCGAAGTACGACGAGCGGCAGGGTGCGCTGACGATTCAGATCGATCCATCGCTGGCGGCGGCAACCGTCGACGGCCTCGACTACCTGGAACATTATCCCTACGAGTGCGCCGAGCAGACCGTCAGCCGGTTCCTGCCCAACGTGTTGACCTATCGCGCGCTGAGAGAACTGGGCGTCCGCGATCCCGAACTTGAAGCCAGGCTCCCGGCGCTGGTGAGAGAAGGGCTTGACCGGTTGTACCTGCAACAACGCGACGATGGCGGCTGGGGCTGGTGGATCGGCGACTCGAACAGCAACGTGCACCTCACGGCCTACGTCGTGTACGGCCTGCTGCAAGCGCGCGAGGCGGGCTTCGACGTGAGCGCCGAGGCCATCCTGCGCGGCGAGCAGTTCCTGCTGAACAACCTGACCGACCTCGGGAGCATCGACTCGTTCCGCGAGGCGAACCGGCAGGCGTTCGTCCTGTTCGTGCTGGGCGAGGATGGCAAAGCGCCGCCGGATCGTTTGAACGACACGTTCGAGGCGCGCGAGAAACTCAGCCACTACGGGCAGGCGTTCCTGGCGATGGCACTCTCGGCGTCTGGCGATGCCTCTCACGCGGAGAGGATCAACACGCTGCTGTCCGACCTGAACAACAGCGTCATCCTCAGCGCGACCGGCGCGCACTGGGAGGAGGACGACTACGACTGGTGGGCGATGAACACCGACACGCGCTCGACAGCCATCATCCTCAGCGCGCTGGCGCGGCTCGATCCGAACAACGCGCTCAACCCCAACGTCGTGCGCTGGCTGATGGTCGCGCGCAAGGCCGGCATTTGGGAGACGACGCAGGAGACAGCCTGGGCGCTGATCGGGCTGACCGACTGGATGCGGCTGACCGGCGAGTTGAATCCCAACTACGACTACGCCGTGTTCCTCAACGAGGCTTCGATCGGCGAAGGCCGCTTCACGCCGGAGAACGTTCGCGAGAGCGTGAAGCTGACAGTCGCCATCGAAGACCTGCTGCGCGACGTGGGCAATCGCCTGACGATCGCGCGCGGCGACGGCGACGGCCGGCTGTACTACACGGCGCACCTCAAAGTGTACCTGCCGGTCGAGGAGATCGAACCCGCCGATCGCGGCATCATCGTCACGCGGCGTTACACACTGGCCTCGTGCGCACAGGCCAATCGCAACGAGTGCCCCGAAGTCAACGAAGTCAAGCTGGGTGACGTGATCCGGGTCGATCTGACGATCATCGCCAAGCACGACCTGTATTACCTGGTCGTCGAAGATCCGCTGCCGGCCGGCGCGGAGGCGATCGATCGCGGCCTGGCGACGACCAGCCTGCTGGAGCAAGCGCCCACCCTGTCGCCGGTGGATGGCGGCCCAAGACCGTACTACGACTTCTACTGGTATTGGTGGAACTGGTACAGCCGCAGCGAGCTGCGCGACGAGAAGGTCGTGCTGTTCACCGACTACCTGGCTAAAGGCACGTACGAATACTCCTATACCATGCGCGCGACGTATCCCGGCGAGTACAAGGTCATTCCAACGGTGGCGCAGGAGTTTTACTTCCCAGAGGTGTTCGGTCGGAGCGATGGCCGGTTGTTGACGATTCAGAAGTGAATGGGGTGGTGTGAATGTGGAGGTTCGGCGCGGGAACAATCTGTGGTTTTGCTCGCCCGCGAGGACGCGGACTATGAGCAGTACCCCAGCACTTGTTCTGAACATGAGCCACTTTCACTTTGAACGGAGTCATTCCGCCACGTAGCGGAAACACGCCACGAAGTGATCGCGTTCCGCCTCGATCAGCCCGGGCGTGTGGCTGTCACACCCCAGGTCTGCGCTCGCGGCCGGGCAGCGCCCGTAATAGACGCAGCCGCCGGTGCGCTCTGCCGGGTTGGCTTGCAGCTCCACCTTTCCGTCCGCCCACTTCTTATCCAGGCGGGGAACCGAGGCCATGAGCATCTGGGTGTAGGGATGCAGTGGCCGCTCGAAGATGCTCTCGGTCGCGCCCATCTCCGCGACACGCCCCCGATACAGAATCACCGAGCGCTCGCTGATGTAGTGAGCCAGCGAGAGGTCGTGCGTGATGAACAGGATCGACAGGCCGCGCGCCTTGAGGTCGGCCAGCAGGTTGAGCACGTCGATGCGCGTGGAGGCGTCGAGCATACTGATGATCTCATCCGCCACCAGAAACCGAATGTCGAGCAGCAGCGCGCGGGCGATCAGCAGACGTTGAAGCTGCCCGCCGCTGAGCTGGTGGGGGAACTTGTGCAAGACTTGATCGGGGTTCAGGCCGACCGCCTGTAAGGCCCAGCGGACCCGACCGGTCCAGTTCGGGTCAGGGACGGCCGGGTAGAACTCGTCCTTGACGATGCGGAAGATGCGATCGGCTTTGAAGATGGTGTTGTAGCAGCTAAAGGGGTCTTGAAAAACGCCCTGGACTTTCCGGTAGTACTCTTTCAGGGCGTTGCCTTTGAGCGTGGCGATGTCCACCCCGTCGAAGGAAATCGTTCCCGCGTTGATCGAGATGAGGCGCAGGATCATCTTCCCGATGGTGCTTTTCCCGCTGCCACTCTCGCCAATCAAGGATAGCACCTCGCCCGCGCCGACGGTGAAGCTGACGTCACTCACGGCGTGGAGCTGCTTCCCGCCGAAGGTTCCCACCTTGTAGACTTTCGAGATTCCGTCGAGCTTAAGCATTCTATTAAGACTCCCGCCAACACGCGACGTGGTGGCCTTTTTCGACTTCGAGGAAGGGTGGCGCCTCGAGGCATTTCTCAAACGCGACGGGACAGCGTTCTCGGAAGCGACAGCCTGTTGGCGGATCGAGCAGCAACGGAGGGCTGCCGGGAATGCCGCTCAGTCTTTTCTCGGTATAGGTCACGCCGACTTTCGGCAAGGAGGAAATCAGCAGTCGGGTATAGGGATGCCGGGGGGCATGGATGATCACATCGGTCGAGGCTTTTTCAGCCAGTTTGCCGGCGTACATGATCAGGATGCTGTCGGCGATCTGGTACAGGATCGAAATGTCGTGGGTGATCACGATCATGCTGTTCACGAAGACCCGGTCTCGAAATTCGACCAGCATCTCGGCGACGGCCTTTTGGCTGGAGACGTCGAGCGCCGAGGTGATCTCGTCGGCGATGAGCAGCGAGGGATTGAGCAAGGTGGACAGCACCATCACCATTCTCTGCTTCATGCCGCCGGACAGCTCGATGGGATACATATTCAGCACGTCGTGTGACAGTTTGACCAGATCGAGCCTCCGCTTCAACTCGGGCAGCGTGGCGTTGAAGCTCACCTTTCTCGATTCGAGCAGCTCCGAGGTCATCCGGCCTATTTTTCGAGTCGGATTCATGGCGTTCATGGCGTACTGTGGGATGATCGACACCTCCTTGAATCTGAAGGCATTCATCCTGCTCGTGTCCCAGATGGGCAGCTCGATACCGTCGAGTTCCACCCGGCCTTCGACGTATCTCATGCACGAGTTCAACAGGATCAGACTGTGGCCGAGCGTCGTTTTTCCGCAGCCCGACTCGCCGGCCAGCCCCATGATTTCCCCGTCCGCGATGCTGAAGGTTGCGCCGTCCAGCGCCTTGACCGCCCCACGCAGGGTTTGATAATGGACTCTGAGGTTCTCGACTTGCAGGCTCATGCCTTCACATCTCCCTGAGTTTGGGGTTGAAGACTTCGTCCAGGCCCACGTTCGTGACGTACAGCGCCCCGACGATGGCCGTGATCGCAATGCCCGGCGGGACGAACCACCACCACATCCCCAGTATCAGAGCGCCCCACAGGACCGCATTGTTCATCATGAGACCCAGTGAAATCGCATTCGTCGGGCCGAGTCCGATGAAATCCAATGTGGCGGCAATGAGGATCGCCCCGCCAAACTGGAGGATGAAGACCAGCAGCAGATAGGACATCATGTTCGGCGCGATTTCCGTGAAGATGATCTTCAGGGATTTCTCGCCGCTCATTCTGGCGAGATCGACGAAATCTCTGGAACGCAACGAAAACGTCTGGGCGCGGATGGCCCTGGCCGTCCAGGGCCAGGCGGTGCACCCGATGAAGATGCTTTCTATGAAAATGCCGCGAACTTCAAGATAGGCCACGATGATGAGAAGAACGGCCAGCGTGGGAATAACCAGGACCATGTTCGTGAGCATATTGAGGAGTTCGTCCACCACACCGCCGCGATAACCGGCCGTGAAGCCGATCAAAATGCCGATGAGGGTCGCCAGTCCTCCACCGACAATGCCCACCAGGAAAGTGGCTTGAAGCCCGAATACAAACTGTGAAAAAACGTCCTGTCCAAACGTCGTGGTGCCGAACCAGTATTCGGATGAGGGGGGTTCGGCAGCCGGGCCGATGTAATCATACGGTTGGTAGCGCGTGAGCAGCGGGCCGACGCATGCCAGAACAACAAAGAAAAGGAGGAAGGCCAGGCCAACCTTGAGTTTGTTGTTCCTCAGCGCAAAGTAGAGGATTTCGTTTTTCTTTTTGGGTTTGGTCGCGTCGAGTGTTGTCATGCTGCTTCACCTTGCATCCCGGTTCGCGTTCTCGGATCGACAAGGACATAAACGATATCGATGACGAAATTGGCGAGCAATACGCCAACGATGATGAAGAGGAAACACCCCTGCAGCAGGAAATAATCTCGCGTGTTAATGGCCTGAAGAATCAGGTACCCGATTCCGGGGTATGAGAACACGACTTCTGTCGCCACCGCGCCCGCAACGATGACGCCGAGCTGAAGCGCCAGGCCGGTGAGTTGGGGAAGGACCGCGTTATGGAAGGCGTATCGCCTGACTAGTCGTCGCGGCGCCCCGAGCGCTTCGAGATAGTGCGAATAATCCGCTTCGAGTTCATAGATGATCATGTTCCTCATGCCGATCGCCCAGCCGCCAAAGCCCACCAGGAACAGAGAGGCGAAAGGCAGGAACCAGTGCTCCAAGAAGCTCCCGATGAAGGCCCACGAGAACGAGGGCGACATGGCATAGCTGTACCCGCCTGAGATCGGAAAGATTTTAAGCACGATCCCCAGCGCCCAGGCCAGCAACATGGCAAGCCACATGTAGGGAGTCGCCGTCAGGACGTAGCCGAGCGGCAATACGGTATTGTCCAGCCGTTTCGAGCGCGCGGCGAACGCGCCGAACCAGTTCCCCGCCAACCAGCTCAACAGGATCGCCGGAACCAGCAGAAGGATGTCAAAGGGCACGGCATCCATGATCACTTTGGCTACCGGCTGCGGAAACACATACACGCTGATGCCGAGGTCGCCACGGAACAGGGCGCTCCAGAAATTAAGGTACTGTTGCCCGAGGGGCACATCCAATCCAAAGATTTGCGTGTAATAAGCGTGCATCAACTCGGTCGATTCAGCGAACGAACCGGCTCTCGCCATCAAAACGTCGACCGGATCGCCGGGCATGAAGCGCGGGATGAGCCAATCGATGGTCACCGCCAGGAAAAGCGTGAGGAGGTAAATGAGTAACTTTCTTCCGAAATAGCGTCTCACACGGCCTCCTTATTTTGAAAAACACCGCCCCTCGTCCCGCAAGCTGAAACGGAGGGGCGGTGATTGAACCGGTGACTAGTCAGCCGGCTCGACCGGCTGCAAGTCGGTGAGCATGCGGATGGCGGTCATGTTCCAGTATCCGCGCCAGCTCGAGGGCGTCCAGTGCGGAGCGCCTTCTGCAGACGACGGCCAGTTCGTCCAGTACTGATTGCTGACCTGGGACCACATGCCGTTGTACCACAGCGGGATCAAAGGCATATCGGTCAGGAAGTGCCTCTGCAGCTGGGAGATGATGGCCTGCATCCCCGCCACGTCATCGATTGGGACCTGATCCAGCTGATCGACCAGATCGAAGACTTCCTGGTTGTTGTAGCGGCCGTAGTTGCCGTCTTGCATGGTCGCAATATCCTCGATGGGATTGCGGGCCATCCACAGATAGTACCGCCACGGGGTGCTAGCAATCTGGGCATCGTTGGCGATCATCATGTCAAACGTGCCCTCGTTGCGCTGAGAGAGATATTCCGGGAAGTCCGGGAAATTGGTCTGAGCGTTGATGCCCACGGCCTGCAGGCCATTGACGATGACCCGGTTCGACTCCATCCAGTCCGTCCAGCCGTTCGGGTTATTGATCCTCAACTCGATCGTGGAGCCATCGGGCGCTTCGACGAATCCATCGCCGTCGATGTCTTGGTAACCGGCATCGGCGAGGAGTTGCCGGGCCTCTCCCGGATCGTAGCTAAAGCCCAGTTCGTCCACCACAGCCTGGTCGATATACTTCTCCCAGGTCGGCAGCAGACCGGTCGGATTGGCCGGCAGAACCATGTTGGCATACACCACATTGACGATCTGGCTGACGTCAATCGCATAGGCGACCGCCTTGCGGAAGGCCGGGTCATCCATCGGCTTCTTCGTGAGGTTCATGAGCAGCCAGGCCGTGTTGGCGGAGAGATTGTAGGGCACGCCCGGATAGTACGTCTGAACGCCGTAACCCCCTTCGACGAGCCTGGAGATGCCCGGCAGGAAGTTGTTGTTCAGATCGAACTGGCCCTGGAGGACCATGCCCAGGGCGACGTTGTTGTTGCCGCTGTTGACGATGTCGACGATGCGCGTGGGTTTGGGGTCCAGGCCCAGCGCCTGTGTGGCCCACCAGCCGTCTCGCTTGGCCCAGACCACTTTGGTCTGATCGAGGGATTCGGCTACGTAAGGCCCCGTGCATTCGGGCTCAGGGTTGAGTCCGGAGGTGAACTCCTCGACGGACTTGGTTTCCCAGCGGCTCTTGGACACGATCGGGGTCGAGTACACGTAGTAGGACCATCCCTGGTAGAGGGCCTGGTCGAAGGTGAAATTCACCGTGAAGTCATCCACCAGGTCGACGCTGCCGAGGAAGTCCCAAACCGGGCTGATGCCGACCGGCGCTTCTTGGGCGGCGTCAAAGGTGTATTTCACATCGGCGCCGGTGAACGGTGTGCCGTCGGACCACGTGACGCCCTGTCGGACCTTCACCTGGTAGACATTGTCGCTCGTCCACTCTCCGCTTTCCGCCAGCCACGGCGTAAATTCATCGGCCAGCGGATCATAGATGAAGAGCGGTTCGTAGCACAGGCCGAAGGTGCCCATGGCATAGTTCCCCAGGTTCCAGGGATTAAAGCCCGTGGGCGGACCCCACTGCGTGCCGCCGGTGTAGAGCGTTTCGCTCCGTTCGAAAGTGACCGCTTCAGGCCCGGGCGTGGGCGTCACGATTACGACCTGCGGCGTGCCTTCCACGATCTGGATCACCGGCGTCTGGGTCGCTGCGGGTTGTGTGGCCGTCGCGCTGGTGCAGGCGGCCAAGAACACGCTCAGAATCACGACCACACTCAGCACTTTCAAGATTCGGGTGGACATGGGTGACTCCTTTTCTCCTCAGTCATGGTGGTTTTGAGATGGACAACGATGCTCATCGGGTCTGGTAGGGAAACTGGCCGGGTTAGTCAGATCGGTCGGCAATCACCTCCTTTGAAGTGAGAGGCTGTTTGGAAAATCGGGTTTGCACCGCAGAGATGCTGAGATCGCAGAGAAGTCTTTAGAAAAACTCGGCGCCCTCTGCGCCTCGGCGGTGAATCGCGACCTTCTGAGAAGGATTTCATGCGGTTCGGCGCGAACTGGAACGGAACTTTCGTGCACTATGCCCAAGATAGTCCACGGGTGTTACGGCAGTATGCGTGCGATTTACCAGCCTCGAAATAGGATGTAACAGAGTCGAAACAACCCGTTTTGACGGCTGCCTTGTTCACCTATAGAATTGTGGCTCTACCGGCTTCGCTGGGATTCGCCTGAAGATGAATCTTCGGGCTACGGGTGCGGCGCCCGATGAATCGGGCTGAAAGCGCCGTTTACGGCGCGTTCCGGCGGTAGCCCGGCGATTGATCGCCGGGTGGACGGCGTCGTTTTCCCGCCAAAGCCGGGAGAGCCAGAATTGTTCTAGGCTCAATGGGTGTTTCAAGGGGGGCGTGGCAACGAATCTGCAACGAATAAACGTATACAACCTGCGCGCTGGCGCGTCGGTCGTAGATTCGTTTACGGGAGCACTGCACCGCATGTGTTCGTTCTTGAAACCCATGAAGAGCCTTGATTTATCTGCGTTCATCCGCGTCCAATAGATATGGATGATCGTGATCCCCGGGAGCGTTGATGACGAAGGCATTCGACCAATCCCTCGACGAAATCGCCCGGCTGGTGAAGCACTACCGCACCAACCGCGCTGCGTGCCACGCACCCGGCTATAAAGAAGCACACGCCCGGCAAAACCTGATCGACCCGCTGTTCATCGCGCTCGATTGGGACGTGTACAACACGCAGCGCGCCGCGCCGCAGTACCAGCCGGTTGTCCCCGAGGACTCGCTTGAGGTTGAAGGCGGCAAGAAAGCGCCCGACTACACTTTCCGCATTGGGCGCGACCCGGTGTTCTTCGCCGAGGCCAAGAAGCCTGCCGAATCCATCAAGGCCAATCCCGATCACGCCTATCAACTCCGCCGCTACGCCTGGAGCGCCAAGCTGGCGCTGTCGATCCTCACCGACTTTGAGGAGCTGGCCGTGTACGACTGCCGCACGCGGCCTTCGGACAAAGACAAGGTGAGCGCCGGTCGCATCAACTACCTTACATTCGAGGAATACCCCGACCGCTGGCGCGAGCTGTGGGACGTGTTCGCGTACGACGCGGTGCGCTCCGGTTCGTTCGACCAGTACGCGGCGAGCGCGAAGGGCAAGCGCGGCACGAGCGAGGTCGATGCCGAATTCCTGAAGGAAATCGAGCACTGGCGCGACGTGCTGGCGCGCAACATCGCGCTGCGCAACCCGCGCCTGACGATCGACGAACTGAACGACGCCGTGCAGCGCACGATCGACCGCATCATCTTCCTGCGCATGGCCGAGGACCGTGGCATCGAGCCGTATGGGCGGCTGCTTCAGACTTCCGAGGTCTTGGAGACCTCGGAAGTCTCCGGCATGTACACCCGCCTGATCGACCTGTGCCGCGCCGCCGATGCCCGCTATAACGCCGGGCTGTTCGACTTCTCGCCCAAAGGCGACGCGCTCGCGCTGAAACTCAAAGTGGACGACAGCGCCCTCAAGCCGATCCTGTCCGGCCTGTACTACCCGCAGTCACCGTACGAATTCAGCGTCCTGCCCGCCGAGATTCTGGGCAGCGTGTACGAGCAGTTCCTGGGCAAGGTCATCCGGCTGACGGCCTCGCATCACGCCAAGGTCGAAGAGAAG
This sequence comes from Anaerolineae bacterium, assembly GCA_036514635.1. Classification (GTDB taxonomy): domain Bacteria; phylum Chloroflexota; class Anaerolineae; order Fen-1058; family Fen-1058; genus DASSFZ01. Next base: position 39,059 of record DATBWU010000108.1, read on the forward strand.
CCGGAAGTGAAGAAGGCCGGCGGCGTGTACTACACCCCGGCGTACATCGTCGAGTACATCGTCAAGAACACCGTCGGCAAACTCGTCGAAGGCAAATCGCCCAAGCAGCTCGAAGGCTTCCGCGTGCTAGACATGGCCTGCGGCAGCGGGTCGTTCCTGCTCGGCGCGTACCAATACCTGCTCGACTACTACTTGAAGTGGTACGTCGAGCACAATCCGGCGAAACATCCGAAAGCCGTGTGGCAGCCCCCTGGCATCCCCCCCGCCAAGCGGGGGGGGGACAGAGAGGGGGAGTGGCGTCTCACCACCGCCGAGAAGAAGCGTATCCTCACCACACACATCTTTGGCGTGGACATCGACCGGCAGGCAGTGGAAGTGACGAAGTTGAGCCTGCTGCTCAAAGTGCTGGAGGGCGAGAGCGACGAGACGCTGGGCAGGCAGTTGGCGTTGTTCCCGGAGCGGGCGCTGCCCAACCTCGATGCGAACATCAAGTGCGGCAACAGCCTGATCGGGCCGGATTACTTTACCGGCCAGTTGATGCCGGACATCGAGGAACTGAAGCGGGTCAATCCGTTTGATTGGGAGCGCGAATTCCCCGACGCGATGAAGGCAGGTGGATTTGATGCCGTGATCGGGAATCCGCCGTGGGGCGGGGATATTGACAGAGAACTCGACTATTTTCATGCCAAGTTCCCTGCAACTACACAGGAGCATACGGATAGCTTCAAGCTGTTCACTGAAAATGGCCTGCGCTTGGCTCGTATCAAGGGTCTGGTTTCGATGATTGTGCCTAACACAATACTGAGGCAAAGGCGACTCCGGGATGTCCGAATGCTAATTCTGCAACACAGCATTGTGACTTTGGTGGACTTGGGTGAGAATGTATTCAAAGATGTGGTTGCGCCGTCCTGTGTTTATGTGATTCAGAAGGGACAGCCTTCAAGCGAACGGCGAGTTCAAATTGCCAGTCTCGCAAAGCAATCGGTCATAGAAAAGGCTGAGTCGCTCGCGCGCACCTCTCACACTGGAAGTCTTGTTAGTCAAGACGAGTTTCTAGAAAACGCCGATCTGGAGTTCATGCGTGCATTCAATCGGTTCGGTTCAAAGGTTGTCCTTCTGGGAGATTTCGACCAGATTGAACTGAAAGATGCTGGCATCAATTACCAGCGTGTGAAAGTGGGAATGAGGGAGAAAGGTAAAAGCGATCTGGCGGAGCGCCTTCTATACGAAGGAAAGCGAGAGAGAGCACAAGACAAGATGTACTGGAAAGGCTCCGATATTGATCGCTATTGGATCGCGGAAACTACGGAACGATTCTGTCGCCCTGACTATCGCAGGTTTATCCGTTCAAATGAAGTTGTGCATTTGAACGAAGAGGTTTTTCGTGCAGTACCGAAAATTCTGCTGAGGCAAACGGCTGATCACATTATCGCCACGGCCGACTATAGGGGCGTATGGTTTGGCAGGAGCGTGATCGCTATAGTTCCAGCAAAACAAAACCAGTGTCGCATCGAGTATTATTTGGGCCTGCTGAATTCCCGGTATATCGACTGGCTGTATCGCGAACTCGCTCAGGAAACTGGACGTGTATTCGCGCAGGTCAAGCTCTCGAAGCTGAAACAGCTTCCCATCCGCCCCATCAACTTCTCCGACCCGGCCGACCGCGCCCGGCACGACCGGATGGTG
>DATBWU010000109.1:0-4701 GCA_036514635.1 Anaerolineae bacterium
CAGGCTGCTCGATCGTCTCGGACACAGGGCGACCCCGACGAAGGCCGGCGAACTCCTGTATCGCTATGCCAGGCGGATCCTGGCCGTTCGCCAGGAGGCACAGCAGGCCCTCGATGAATTTAAGGGAGGCCTGAGGGGGGATCTGACGATCGGCGCCAGCAGCATCCCCGGAGGCTACGTGCTGCCACCGTTGATCGGCCGGCTCAAGGCGCTGTACCCTGACATCTCCATCGTCCTGAAGGTCTCCTACTCGAAGGAGATCGTGGATGCGGTGATCGACGGCACGTACGAGGTCGGCGCCGTTGGCGCGAAATTCGACGATGCCAGAATCGAGTACCAGAAATTCGCGGAAGACGAGATGGTGTTGGTCGTTCCACCCAAGCATCCCTGGGCAGGTCGCGGGAGCGTGAAGGCGAAGGACCTGCCCAGCCAGCCATTTTTCTTTCGGGAGCGCGGCTCAGGAACACGCAAGATTCTGGAGCAGGCGCTCGAACGCCACAAGCTTCCAATGACCGCGTTCAAGGTCGTCGCGGAGATGGGCAACAACGAAGCGATCCGCCAGGCGGTCAAGGCTGGGGGGGGGGTGGCCATCGTCTCCAAGCTGGCTGTCGAGGGGGATATCACGTGCCGGGAGCTGGCCGTCGTCCATGTCACGGGCCTGAAACTGACCAGGGATTTCTACCTGATCACCCATCGACATCGATCACGCTCCCCCATCTGTAAGGCCTTCCTCACGTTCGTGGGCACCCCCCGCCCTTCCTGAAAACACCCTAGGGCCTGAACCCGCCAGCCGGACCTCGCAAGCACCGCGCATCTCATGCTGCCTTCAGCTCAGAGGTACAGTGGGGACAGCGGGTGGCTTTGATAGCTATGCTGGACAGGCAATATGCGCATTCCTTGGTTGTCGGCGCGGCCGGCGCCACTTCCGGCTGACGTTTCATCCGATTGATCTGCCGGACAAGCATGAAGATCACAAACGCCACAATGATGAAGTCCACCACCGTGTTGAGAAATACGCCGTACTTGACGGTGGCTGCACCAGCGGCTTTTGCTTCTGCCAGGGTGGCGTAGGACTTGCCCGATAGATCGATGAACAGGTTGGAGAAATCGACCTTGCCAAGCAAGAGCCCAATCGGCGGCATCACGACGTCGTTGACGAAGGAGGTGACGATCTTGCCAAAGGCCACGCCGATAATGATCCCGATGGCCATATCGAGGACGTTTCCGCGCATGGCGAACGCCTTGAACTCTTTCAACATCTTCGATCCCCCCTTCCCAATGATTGACCTGGACTGTTCATGGTCGCTAACCAGAACTCGGCTCTCCTCTCACCGGGACGCCACTCGGAGGCCCCGAGCGCGGGAGCGACGGCCAAGGAGTGCGGTGGCTCAGCTGGTTATACCTCAACTTCCGCCTCTTGCCATTCGCAATCAAAAGCATCGCTCATGCGAATCACTCAGCCGCGCTGGCGTGTTCTCGTGATTCCGGGTCTTCTCGAAGCAGGGCGCTGTCGGTTGGCCCGGGCTGGGGATTGAGCGCCGGGTTTGGCTTCACCGAGGAAAGCATCCAGTCCGCGCGGTGAAGCTTGCACATAAACGGACTCGACCGCGTCGAGGAAGCGTTCCGTGCCGCGCCAGAAGGGAAAATTGCCCAGCCGTTTCGGCAATGCGGCCGACACCGGCGGCGGGCTGACCTCGCCGAAGAAATCATCAGGCAGAGTGCTACCACTCCAAAAACTCGCTACGTCCGCCGCCAAAGGTTGAGGCGGTACCGCGACGCTCGGAGCAGCCCCACGTGTTCTCTCCGCCTCCGCGACTCTCCGTTTCTGTGTCTCACCCGCCGCGGCCAGCAGCTTGATGAACTTTTCGCGGCTGATGCCGCGCAGCTTGAAGATCAAAAACGGGTCGCGGTCGAACTCTTCACCGAGCAGGTAGTAGACTGCAGCGATGTGCTTGCACGGATTTGACCAGTCTGGGCAGGAGCAGTTCGTCTGCAAATCGCCAAGCTTTTCAGGGAAGAGCGAAAGCCCCGCGTCTTTGAAGGATTGTTCGATTTCCCGCGGCATCTCGCCCGCGAGCAGCTTGGCGGCGAAGATCGCCTGGGTTGAAAGCGCCTGGGCCAGCTTCTTCCAATCAGTATCTGCCAACACTTTGACTTTGATGGAAATGTCGTAGGGTTTGGGAAATGATCCCTGCACCTTAGCTTTAATCGCGCCTTCGCAGATGTCAATCGAGAGCACCTGTCCGCTGCGCGCGTAAGAGCGCCCGCGACCGAGCCGCGCCCCAATGTTGAAGCTCTCGAGCGTCGCAATCCAGCGCTTGGCCCACCAGCTTTCACCGAACCCGCCGCGCTTGGACTGCGCTTTGATTCCGCCTTTGGCTTTAATCGTGGGCCGGTACTCGTAGTAATCTCCCCAATAATTATACCTGCTACGTCTGCCCCCTCTTCGCATGGTCTATTCTCCTGTTGATTGGCAGTGTCATTGCTTCGAAAGTCCCGTGTTACGCGTCGTGTCACCCTGAGCCGAGCGAAGGGTCTTCGGGATTCTTCGCACAGTCTACACTGAGCACATTCGGCTCGCTCAGTGTGGACTCCGCGAATGTGCTCAGAATGACAGAGAGAGACAATGGACTTTCATGCCCATGGGCCTGCGCTGAGCTCTGTCGAAGCGGGCGCGCCGCAGGCCCATGAGGTATTGCGATGCTCCCGATCATGAGTTGATGATCCTACTCGCCCACGGCGTCTTGCCGCAATGCGAAGAGTTCTTTGAGTTGCGCCGTCGAAAGTTCCGTCAACCAGCTTTCGCCCGCACCCACGATGGCTGCCGCAATCTCCTGCTTGCGTTCGATCATCTCGTCAATCTTCTCTTCAAGCGTGCCTGCGCAGAGGAATTTGTGGACTTGCACATTGCGCATCTGGCCGATGCGGAAGGCGCGGTCGGTCGCTTGATTTTCAACCGCCGGATTCCACCAGCGATCAAAATGGAAGACGTGATTAGCTGCGGTCAAATTTAGTCCTGTGCCACCCGCTTTGAGCGAGAGCACAAAGATCCGCGGGCCATCGCCCTCGGCCACCTGAAATCTTTCGACCATGCGGTCGCGCTGCTTCCTGGGCACCGCGCCGTGCAGGAAGAGCACTTCGCGCCCGAAGGTCTCTTGCGCGTGGCGCTGAATGATTCCGCCCATTTCAGCGAACTGCGAGAAGACGAGCGCGCGATCACCTGCGGCCAGGACTTCTTCGAGCATTTCGATCAAACGCGCCAGCTTGCCCGAACGTCCGGGAATCGCCGAATTGTCGCCGAGAAACTGCGCTGGATGATTGCAGACCTGTTTGAGCTTTGAGAGCGTCGCCAGCACGACGCCCTTGCGCTGAATGCCGGTAGTGTCATCGAGCGACTTCCTGGCATCCTCGACAACCGCCGCGTAGAGTGACCCCTGCTCTTTGGTCAGTGTACAGAAGACCTTCATCTCCATCTTCTCCGGCAGATCAGCGATGATCTTCTTGTCGGTCTTGAGGCGGCGCAGGATGAAGGGGCCGGTCAGTCGTTTGAACCGCTGAGCTGCATCAGCATCGCGCTGCGCCTGAATCGGCACAAAGAAGGTGCGTTTGAATTCGGCCTGCGTGCCGAGGAGGCCTGGATTGAGAAATTCCATGATCGCCCACAGATCGCCGACGTTGTTTTCGACCGGCGTGCCCGTGAGCGCAACGCGGTAATCAGCGGGGAGTGAGCGCGCAGCCCGCGCCTGCTTGGTGTTCGGATTCTTGATGTTCTGCGCTTCATCCACAATCACACCCGACCAGTCCACCTCTTTGAGAATCTCACAATCGCGTTGCAAAAGCGAATAACTGGAAATGACGATGGCATGCCTGGCAGCTTCTTCCTTGAACGCCGCGCCCTTCGCGCGGGTGACGCCGTGATGCGCCAGCACGGGTAAGTCAGGCGTGAAGCGCGCAGCCTCCTTTTGCCAGTTGCCGATCACCGAGGTCGGGCAGACGAGCAACACAGGACGCCGCCCGTTGGCGTGCCATTCACGCTCGATCAGCGCCAGCGCCTGAATGGTTTTGCCCAGTCCCATATCATCCGCCAGACACGCGCCCAACCCCCACTGTCGCAAGAAACCCAGCCACGAATAACCGCGCACCTGATAAGGCCGCAACGTGCCGTGAAATTGTTCCGGCACCACCATCTCTGCAAACGCGCTGCGCCCTTCCAACTGTGCGAGGAAATCGCCAATCCAGCCTGAAGCCGTGACCCCCTCGAAGGCGATGCCGCCCGGCGTGTTGGCCTTGCCCAGCGCCATCTGCGCCACTTCGCGCACCGTCGCCCGGCCCACCCCTTTCTTCTTCCAGAAATCGAGCGCCGCTTGAATCTCATCAGCACGAAGCTGCACCCACTGGCCGCGCACTTTGACCAGAGGAGCTTTGAGCGTGGCGAGCGCTTCCAATTCTTTGAGGGTGAGCGTCTGATCGCCGAGCGCGACTTCCCAATTGAACTGAACAACCTGACCAAGCGACAATCCGCTGCCGCCTTGCATCTGCGGGCTTTTGACATTGGCGCGCATGCTCAAGCGCAGCTTCGTGCCTTTGCGGGTCCACCACGCCGGTAGAAAGACGCCGAAGCCTGCTTGCTCCAACAGCCAGGATTTCTCGGTGAGGAATTCGTGTGCGCCGGTGGCGTCAAGATCGTAGCCGCTGGGCGTG
>DATBWU010000110.1:0-15348 GCA_036514635.1 Anaerolineae bacterium
GGCGCCTGTCGACCTCATCGTGTCCGCGGTACTGGCCCTGCTGTGGGTCGCCCCGGCTGAACTGAGAAAGGCATTCGTGAGATGAACCGGCAAGAAGGGTTGGGCCGCCCCGGCGTGCGCTGTGTGCTGTCAGGCACCTGCAAGGTATTGCGGCGGGGCGGTTCAATTCGACACCCGAGGGATAAGTACGTGCATCGTCGTCATAGTGACCGCAGTTCATGGTCGGTCTTTCTCATCTTCCTGCGCCTTGGCTTGACCTCCTTCGGCGGCCCCATCGCGCACTTGGGCTATTTTCGCGACGAGTTCGTCACACGACGGCGCTGGTTGTCTGAACGCAGTTATGCAGACTTGGTGGCGCTGTGCCAATTCCTGCCGGGGCCTGCAAGCAGCCAGGTCGGAATTGCCTTGGGTCTGTCCCGGTCGGGCTACGCTGGAGCGCTGGCGGCTTGGGCAGGCTTCACGCTGCCTTCGGCCATTGCCCTGATCCTGCTTGCGCTGGGCATTTCCCGCTACGGCGATGCCATCTCGCCGGGAGCACTGCACGGTCTGAAAGTGGTGGCGGTCGCTGTGGTCGCCCAAGCGGTATGGGGCATGGCGCGCAACCTCTGCCCGGACGTGCTGCGTGTCACCATCATGGCGATTGCGGCCTGCGTCGCCCTGCTTGTGCCGTCTGGTGGGGGCAGGTCGGCATGATTGCTGCCGCTGGCATCGCCGGTCTGCTGCTGTTCAAGCCTGGTGCGGCGGTGTTATTGAGTGATTTACTGCGTGTCGGCAGCGGCCGATGGTCGGTTAATTACTGGCTTTCGCAAAAATTCGAGGCAGCCGGCAAGTCCGGTTCGAAGCGTTGAGGAGATGAACATGCATTTTATTAAGAACATTCGCTGGACCTTGTTTTTCCTGATCGTGGCAGTGTCCATAGGGGCTTACTCCATCCTGGTCGCTTACCCGCCCAGCAAGGGTAAACAAGGACGCGCCAAGGCAGTCGCATCGGAACCGATATCGGCGGCGGAAGAACTGAACGCCGTTGCGCTGTATTCCATGACCTGCGCGGCATGCCACGGCCAGCGGCTAGAGGGCGGGGTCGGGCCGTCGCTCGTCGGCATCGGATCACGCATTCCCCCTACCAAAATCGAACGAATCGCTCAGCGCGGCAAAGGGAAAAACAAACCTGTTTCCATGCCCCCTGGGCTTGCCACGCCTGAAGAGGCGCGCCTGCTTGCGCGCTGGCTGGCAGCCGGGCCAAAGCTCGCCGTGGATGCGCCCGAGACAGGTCAGGCGAAATGATGCTCCGACTTGCCGGTCATGATTTATGGGTGTCGTGGCCCTCCCTTCTAGTGACGCTGCGGGCTCTATGTTTCTTCAATCATCGCTACAGGAGAACAGTGATGTCGCATAAACACTGCAAAGCAGCTCTTTTGGGACTCGTTGCGAGCGTTGCGCTGGCATCGGCGCACCTGACACTGGCTGCCGGGCCGCAGATCGAGACGTTCACCCTCGTGAGCGGTGCGGAAGTCGGGCCGAATGGCAAATCATACTTCACCGCCGGAAACGGCCACCATGGCTTCTTCGGGCGAGGCGGGACGATCGACGGTCAACCCAATCCCACCCTGAGGGTCAAGCAGGGCGACACAGTGAAGATCACGCTGCTCGATCTGGACCAGCGTGGGCAACCTGCACAACTCGCCGTTCCCGATCTCGGCCTTGCCACGCCCACGCTTACTCGCTCCGGTCAGAGTGACACGCTCAATTTTACAGCCAGCAGGGCTGGCACCTTCAGGTACTCCGGCGCGATCGCCTTCGACGGACACAATCATCAGCACATGGTCGGTGAAATTGTGGTCGAAACGAAATGAGCCGGACATTCTTTGACTTGGTTCAACTGACGGAGGGGAAATGTCGCGCAAGACACTGAAGTGGCTAGGCCTGGCGGCCCTTGCGGCCATCATCGTTGCCGGCGCTGGTGCGGCCTATTGGCGCCAGCAAGCCGCACAGGCGGATGCTTACACCACGGTCAAGGTAACGCGCGGCGATATCCGCGACACCGTGTCGGCCTTGGGCACGCTGGTGCCGTCGCAATACGTCGACGTCGGCGCCCAGGTCTCCGGCCAGCTCATCGAGCTGCCGGTCAAGCTAGGCGATACCGTGAAGCAGGGTCAACTGGTCGGGGTCATCGATCCGACGCCGTACACGGCCAAGGTGGCCCAGGATCGCGCGCAGATTGCCGACCTGCAGGCGCAACTGGCGCAGTCGCAGGCGACGCTTGCGCTCGCCCGCTGGACTTACGCGAGCAACAGCACCTTGGCCGCGCAAGGCGCAGCCACCGGACAGGCACGCGAGCAAAGCCAGGCGAATCTGAAGGTGGCGGTGAACGCGGTGGCGTCGCTGCAGGCGCAGATCGACAAGGCGAACAACATCCTCAAGGTCGATCAGGCCAACCAGGGCTACACCCGGATCGTGGCGCCCATCGCCGGGCTAGTGATCTCGCCCACGAGCGCGAACTACGGCGCCGCCTGGAACAAGCTGGATATCGCACGACGGGGTCAGACTCTCAACGCCAACCAGAATGCCCCCGTGCTCATGCGTATCGCCAACATGGATCGCATGGTGGTGCGCGCCCAGGTCTCCGAAGCCGACGTTGCCCGGCTCAAGACCGGCATGCCAGTCGATTTCATCACCCTCGGCCGGCCCGATCGTCGTATCAAAGCCCAGCTCGGTGCCATCGAGGCTACGCCGGAACTGGTCAACGGCGCGATCTTCTACGACGCCGTTTTCGAGGTCCCCAACGCCGATCACAGCCTGCTGCCGCAGATGACCACGCAGGTGTTCTTCGTGGTGGCACAGGCCAGCAATGCCTTGATCGTGCCGCTCACGGCGCTGTCTTCGATCCAGCGCCAGAACGGCGTGGGTATGCCCGGTTGTCCCGCCGCTGCGGCGGTCGGAAATGCCGACTGCGTCCAGGTGCTGATCGGGGGCAAGCCGGTGGCCCGAACGGTGAAGGTGGGCGTGAAGGACGAGGTCAACGCACAGATTCTCGAAGGTCTCGAGGCGGGCGATCAGGTCATCGTCGGCGCGACCGGCACGACCGCCGCCAGCGGCAGTGGCAGTGGCACCGGCGGCGGCAAGGGCAAAGGCAAAGGAGCCGGCAGCGATGGCGGCGGGCAGTGAAGGCGCGCGCGTGACGCCGCTGATCGAATTGCGCGACGTCGTCAAGCGCTATGCGCAGGGCGATCTGAGCATTGAGGTGCTGCACGGCATCTCGCTCACGATCCAGGAAGGCGAATTCGTCGCCATCATGGGCGCGTCGGGTTCGGGCAAGTCCACGCTGATGAACATCATCGGCTGCCTGGACCGCCCCACCAGCGGTCACTACCGGGTGCTGAGTCGCGACGTCGCCGAACTCGACAGCGACGCGCTGGCCGAGCTGCGTCGCAACACCTTCGGCTTCATTTTTCAGCGCTACAACCTGCTAGGCAGTGCGAGCGCTCAGGAAAACGTCGAGGTTCCCGCCCTCTATGCCGGCCTGGCAGCCGGACCACGACGCGAGCGAGCGCGCCTGCTGCTGACCCGGCTGGGGCTCGGTGAGCGGCTGGACAATCTTCCTGGCCGGCTCTCGGGCGGGCAGCAACAGCGGGTGTCGATCGCGCGGGCGCTGATGAACGGCGGGCGCATCATTCTCGCCGATGAGCCCACTGGCGCCCTGGACAGCCAGAGTGGAAAGGAAGTGATGGAACTGCTGCGCGAATTGCATCGCGCCGGCCACACCGTCGTGCTCATCACCCACGACCCGAAGATCGCCGAAGAGGCCGACCGCACGGTGTGCGTCAGCGACGGCCATATCGTCGAGGATACGGGTGAACGCGTCGCCCGCCGAACCGAAGCTGTGTTGCCAGCGCCCAGCGTGGGTCCTACCGGGAGCGTACGCTCGGTGCTGATGCTGGACATCATGGCGTCGGTGCGCACGGCCCTGCGCGCGCTCAGAGCCAGCCGGGTGCGCACCTTCCTGACCCTGCTCGGGGTGATGATCGGTGTGGGTTCGGTGGTGGCCATGCTCGCGTTTGGCAACGGCGCTCGCCAGCAGGTGCTGGATCAGATCCAGGCGCTAGGCACTGATCTGTTACTGGTCAAACCCGGCGCACCCGGGGTGCGTGGGGCCGGCGGCACGACAACGCTCGTGCCCGCCGATGCCGAGGCGCTCGTCCGGCTGCCGAACGTGGGCTACGTGGTCCCGCAGACATCCAATCCGGTGACAGTGCGCTACGGCAACGCGACCTACACCACCACCCTCTACGCGACCACGCCCGCATTCACCGCAGCCAACAACTGGCCGGTGGCGCGCGGCACCTTCATCAGTCAAGCGAATCTGCAAGGCTTTGCGCCGGTTGCGGTGTTGGGCCAGAGTACCGCCAAGGCTCTGTTCAGCGCGGCTGATCCGGTCGGACGCTATGTCCTGGTCAACAACACGCCCTTGCGCGTCATCGGCGTGCTGGCGGCGAAAGGCGCCGACCAGCAGGGCAACGACCGCGACGACGCCGTGTTCGTGCCGCTCACGACGGGGCAGGCGCGCATCACCGGGCAGAGCTACCTCAAATTCATCACCATCCAGATCGACGACACCCAGCAGATCGCCGCTACCGAGGCGGCGATCAACGCATTGCTGATCAAGCGCCACCGCACCCAGGATTTCCAGGTGCGCAGCATGACCGCACTGCTGGAGCAGCAGGCGCAGACGCAGCAGTCGCTGACGCTGATGCTGGGCGTGGTCGCACTCATTTCACTGCTGGTCGGCGGCATCGGGGTCATGAACATCATGCTGGTGAGCGTCACCGAACGCACCCGCGAGATCGGGGTGCGGATGGCCGTCGGCGCACGCACCTTCCACATCCTGCTGCAGTTCGTCACCGAGGCGCTGGTGGTGTGCACCATCGGCGGTCTGATCGGCGTGGCAGGCGGCTTGCTCGTCGCGGGAGTGGCGGCGTGGAGCGGCGCCGCGGTGCTGGTCACGCTGCCGCCGGTGCTGCTTGCATTCACCAGCGCTCTCGCCACCGGACTGGTGTTTGGCTACCTGCCGGCCAAACGCGCCGCCGCGCTGGATCCCGTCGTCGCCCTCAGCACGGAGTAACCATGATTGACCTTCTTAACATGCAGAGATGGAGCGGCCTGATCGCCGCCTTGTTGCTCGCCGGCTGCGCGGTCGGGCCGACCTATGAGCGCCCGGCAGTCGAATCGCCGAGCGACTGGGTGGCTGACAAGGCCGATGCCCGCTGGCCCGCGATCGACTGGTGGACCGCTTTCCGTGACCCGGTACTCGACCGGCTGGTAATCGAGGCCCTGGCCAACAATCACGATCTCAAGGCCGCGGTGCAACGGATCGCCCAAGCGCGGGCACTGGCCCAAGTCGCCGGCGCGGCTCACTACCCGAGCTTGTCAGCTAGTGCCCAGGCCAGTCGGCAAAACAATTCCAACAACAATCTCAACGGAAAATTCGTTACGCCCAACAGTTACCAGGCGGGACTCACCGCGAGCTACGTGCTCGACCTGTTCGGCCTGAATCGCGACCAGGCCGAGGCGGCAGCTGCGAAGCTGAAGGGTAGCGAGTTCGAGCGCCAAACCGTCGAACTCGGCGTGGCGGCGGTCACGGCGAGCAGCTACTTCAAATTCGCCGCGCTCGACGCGCGACTCGCAGTCGCGAAGGAGACGTTGGCCAAGGCCCGCCATGCAGCTGAACTCGTGCGCACACGGCAGCAAGCCGGCATGGCGACGGCACTCCAGGTCGCTCAACAGCAAGCCGAAGTCGCCTCGCTCCAGGCAGCAATTCCGACGCTCCAAACACAGCGCCGCCAGGTCCTCAATGCGCTCGCCATGCTTGCCGGACATCTGCCCGATGGATTTGATGTCAAGCCGACCGCGATTGCACAACTTGGTCTGCCCCAAGCCCCGGCCGGCCTGCCGTCCGCGCTGCTGGAGCGCCGTCCGGACATCCTGCGCGCGGAGGCGGCGCTGGCGGGCGCCAATGCCGACATACGCGCCGCCACTGCCGCGCTGTTCCCGCGCATCAACCTCACCGCCCAAGGCGGCTATGCCAGCGCTGCCTTGCGCCAACTCTTCGATCCCGGCAACACGTTTTACAGTTTGGCGGCAGGGCTGACAGCGCCTCTCTTCGAAGGCGGGAAATTGCGAGGCGAGCTCGCTTACACCGAGGCTCGTTACGGCGAGCTCGTGCAGAATTATCGTCAAACCGTACTCGCGGCCTTCACCGACGTGGAAAACGCTCTGACGGCCCAGCGCAATACGGACGACACGCTAGTTGCACAACGTGACGCCGTCACTCAGGCCACGCTCGCCTACTCGCTCGCCGAATTCCAGTACGAGCAGGGTATGGTCGATTATCTGGCGGTGCTCACCGCGCAGCGCAGCCTGCTCGCTGCAGACGACGCCGAGGCTCAGGCGCGATTTGCACGCCTTGACGCTGCAGTGTCTGTCTATCAGGCGCTGGGGGGCGGCTGGAACATCCCCCAATGAATGAAGACTTGGCTGAGGCCAAACGGTGAACCCGTGGGGTTCTTGCTCAATTGGGCAACCACACCTTATAGCTGCTTTTTCTGACGAAATGTGCGGGTATGGCTCACGCCAAAGCGCATAAACATGGAACTACGACACCTCCGCTATTTCATCGCCGTGGCAGAAGAACTCCACTTCGCCCGCGCGGCCGAACGCCTGCACATCGAGCAGTCGCCGCTATCGCGCGCCATCAAGGACCTGGAATACGACTTGGGCGTACAACTGTTCGAGCGCACTACGAGGAGCACCCGGTTGACATGGGCTGGACAGGTATTCCTGGACGAGGCGCGGCGGGTGCTATCCACCTTGGAACAGGCCAAGGCCAGTGCCAAGGCTGCGGCCACTGGCTATCGTGGCACGCTGCGCATCGCGCTGTCCGATGGTATCGCCCCGCCACGACTCGCCGCTCTGCTCGCGCAAAATCGCGAAGAAGAGCCGGAGGTGGAAATCCGTTTGTTCGAAACGACGCTGGCTCAGCAGTTGAAAGGGCTATGCAGCGGCCTGTACGACGCCGGATTCGCCCATGCGGCCGAGGTCGGCGAAGACATCATCGCCGAACCGGTGTGGACCGATCCGCTGGTGATTGCTGTTCCCGCGCGGCATCCGCTGCTGGCGCATAAGCGCATTCCCTTGGAGGAGTTGATCCGCTACCCGCTGGTGCTATGTCACCCGGAAGCCTGCGAAGGCTGTCACAGGCAACTCGAACGGATATTGCGCACCGCGAATGTGGAGCCCATCGTGGCGGAGCACGTTACCACCTTCAATCTGATGATGATTTTGGTAGCTGCGGGCTACGGGCTGGGATTCGCCAACGAATCGCAGATGACGGTCTGCCGTCACCCGGAGGTTGTGGCTCGCCCACTGGCGGGGCGAGCCCTCATGCTGAGCACCTACCTGCTGCGTCCCAATACGGAATCCTCCGAACCGTTGAGCCGCTTCATCGCCCGAGCGCTTGAGACAACCGTCAGTCCCGCAATCACCAAATGAAAGATCATGCGATGAAAACATTCCCTGCGTTGTTGCTTGCCATCGTGCTAACTGCCTGCGGTCAATCTGCTCCCACCGATACCGTCGATTCGTTAGCGGCCAACCCCGAACGATTGAAGGAACTGCGCCAGCAGTGCAAAGCCGACCGCGCGAAACTGGGCGACGCGTTGTGCAACGCAGTGGCCGAAGCCACACGCAAACGCTTCATGGGCAACGGCACGCCGTACACGCCCGAGTCGGCCCCAAAGAACTAATTTCACGCAGGTAGCGACACTGCGGCCAGTCAATGCCCGCCGTATGGCTCGGTACGTGCCGATCCCTCACGTCGGCAAAAAATCTTCCAACAAATCACCCTACACGCCGCAGCCCACTGTTCTTTGCAGCGATGCGCTCCGCTTTTCCCCAGCTAGAAATCTTGTTTTCTTCGTCTCCGCTATCCCGATAACGGTCTTTGACCGGCACTGAGTTGACACCGAACCTCACGTCTGCAGCACGTCTTTGTGCGCGCGATGTGCAGAAGATATTCGGAGGTCGAGATGCAAGGGACCAGTGTGCTGTTCGGTCAGGTGTTGACGGTGTTCTGCATCGTCATCGCCGGTGTGTGGGGTGCCACGCAATGGACTGCCGCCGCACTGGGCTATCAGCTGCGCCTGGGTACTCCCTGGTTCGACTTCTTCGGCACGTCGATCTATCACCCGTGGAGGCTGTTCGAGTGGTGGTTTTTCTTCGACGCTTACGCGCCGCACATCTTCAACACGGGTGGTGCCATCGCCGGTGCCAGTGGCCTGGTCGCTATGGTGGTTGCCATCGGCATGTCGATCTGGCGCTCGCGGCAGTCCAAGCTGGTCACGACCTACGGCTCCGCACGCTGGGCCGATGCCAAAGAAATCCGCAAGGCCGGACTGACCGGTCCGGCCGGTGTCTTTCTCGGCCTGCATGACAGCCAGTATCTGCGCCATGAAGGGCCGGAACACGTCCTGACCTTCGCGCCGACACGCTCGGGCAAAGGCGTGGGTCTGGTAGTGCCGACGCTGTTGTCGTGGCCCGCGTCCGCCGTCATCCATGACATCAAGGGCGAGAACTGGAACATCACCGCTGGCTGGCGCTCGCGCTTCTCACACTGCCTGCTGTTCAACCCGACTGATCCCAGATCGGCTGCATACAACCCGCTGCTGGAAGTCCGTCGCGGCGCGCATGAAGTGCGTGACGTACAAAACATCGCCGACATCCTGGTCGATCCCGAAGGCGCACTGGAGCGGCGCAACCATTGGGAGAAGACATCGCACGCGCTGTTGGTCGGCGCGATTCTGCATGTGCTCTATGCGGGCAAAGATAAGACGCTGCGCGGTGTCGCTAACTTTCTATCCGATCCTGCGTGCCCGTTCGAGGTGACCTTGCACCGGATGATGAGCACGCGGCACCTGGGCCAGAGCACCCATCCTGTCGTTGCATCGGCCGCGCGAGAAGTGCTCAACAAGAGCGACAACGAACGCTCGGGCGTGCTGTCCACGGCCATGAGTTTTCTGGGTCTGTACCGCGACCCTACTGTGGCTGAAGTGACTTCGCGCTGCGACTGGCGCATTGCCGACCTGATCTCTGCCGAACATCCGGTGTCGCTGTACCTGGTGGTGCCTCCTTCGGACATCAGCCGCACCAAGCCGCTGATCCGTCTGATCCTCAACCAGATCGGTCGGCGGCTCACCGAGTCGCTCGACGGTTCCGATGGTGTGGAGCGCAAGCACAAGCTGCTGCTGATGCTCGATGAGTTCCCGGCGCTCGGGCGGCTGGACTTCTTTGAATCGGCACTGGCCTTCATGGCCGGCTACGGTCTGCGTGCCTTCCTGATTTCGCAGTCGCTCAATCAGATCGACAAAGCCTATGGCCAGAACCATTCGATTCTGGACAACTGCCATGTGCGGGTAACCTTCGCCACCAACGACGAACGCACCGCCAAACGTATCTCCGAGACGCTGGGCACTGCTACCGAATTACGGGCGCAGCGCAACTATGCGGGCCATCGTCTGGCACCGTGGCTGGGGCACCTGATGGTGTCGCGCCAGGAAACGGCGCGGCCCCTGTTGACACCCGGCGAAGTCATGCAACTGCCGCCGGATGAATCGGTGGTGATGGTCTCCGGCCATGCCCCGATCAAGGCCAAGAAGCTGCGCTACTACCTTGATGCCAATTTCAAGCGGCGCGTACTGCCGCCGCCCACGCTGACCTTCGGCCGTTATGCCGACGTGCCAGCGGCACGCGCCGACGACTGGAGCGCCTTGGCTGTGCCCACTGTGCCAGCCACTTCGACGACGGTTGGGCTTGGCGAGCAGGCCGATGCCGGCGGCCCACGCCAGCAGCCGGAGCTATCCGAGATTGCCACCTACAGCCCCGAACCCGAACAACCGGCCAGTGACCTGTCGCTGCTCGATGACGACGATTTCTCGCTTCCTCTCCCATCCCAGCTCGACCCTCGCTTGCAGCGCACGGCACGGCTGGCCGCCCTCGACCCTGACGACGGAATTCAACTATGAGCCAAGCCCGCCTGAATCTCTTTATCCAACATGACCACGCCAAGCGCCTGGACGAACTGGCCGCAAAGAAAGGCGTGTCCAAATCCTCCATCGTCGCGGCGGCGCTCGCGTCCTGGCTCTCACCGGACGCGGGTGACCAACGCGAGGCGGCCACTGCCAAACGGTTGGATCGGCTGTCGCGCCAGTTCGAGCGTCTGGAGCGTGACCAGAACATCCTGATCGAGACGCTGGCGCTGTACGTGCGCTACTACCTCACGGTCAGCACGCCGGTGCCGGAGGCCCATCAAGAAGCGGCCAAGGCTCAAGGCAAGGCGCGCTTCGAGCAGTTCATCGAACAGCTCGGCCGCCATGTGCTGCGCGGGCGCAGCCTGGTCAAGGAGGTCTACGAAGAAATCCAGCCTGATGCCACTCGGCTGGCAGAAGCGGCCATGCAGGAGGACGGAGCATGAGCGCCGTCCCGAAGTTGCCACCCGAGTTGCAGCTTAAGCCGCCATCATCGGCCGCCACATCGTTGGACCGGCGTATCCGCATGCTGCGCACGGCGATGGGGCCGCTGATTGCCGCCGCGCTGGAAGACCCGGACGTGGTGGAGATCATGCTCAATCCAGACGGCTCCTTGTGGATTGATCGCCTGTCGTCGGGCCGCTCGCCGACAGGCGTCAAGCTGTCCGAAGCCGATGGCGAACGCATCATCCGGCTAGTCGCCGCGCATGTCGGCACCGAGGTGCATCGCGGCCAGCCGTTGCTGACCGCCGAGCTGCCGGAAACGGGGGAGCGCTTCGAGGGCATCCTGCCGCCCGCTGCGCCAGGGCCGGCCTTCGCCTTGCGCAAGCGCGCAGTGAGCATCATCGGCCTGGAACGCTACGTCGCCGACGGCATCCTGACCGAGGAACAAGCCGAGTTCTTGCGCCGTGCGGTGCGCGAGCGGCTGAACATCCTGATCGCCGGGGGCACGAGTACCGGCAAGACCACGCTGGCCAACGCACTGTTGGCCGAGATTGCCGCCACCGGCGACCGGGTACTGGTGCTCGAAGACACCGTGGAGTTGCAGTGTGCCGCCCGCGACCACGTATCGCTGCGCACGCGGTCTGGCGTGGTGTCGATGGCCGAGCTAGTGCGGGCCACGATGCGGCTGCGGCCCGACCGCGTGATCGTCGGTGAGGTGCGCGGCGGTGAAGCGCTGGACCTCATCAAGGTCTGGGGCACTGGGCATCCCGGCGGCATCGCCACCATCCACGCCAGTTCCGCCCACGGTGCGCTGCTGCGCCTGGAACAACTGATCCTCGAAGTCGCTTTGACGCCGCCGCGCGCGCTGATCGCCGAGGCGGTGAATGTCATTGTCTTCATCGCCGGGCGCGGCCGTGCCCGTCATGTCCAGACCATCGCCCGCGTTGTCGGTTTTGACGGCCACGGCTACCAGCTCGACGACGCGCTCGCTCCGCCGCTTCCGACCATCTCGCTCCCTTCCTCAACCACCCCTGGAGAACTGCCATGACGCACACCGTTTTTTCGACTTCCCGCTTTTCTGTAAATCCGCATCTGCGGCTGACGTTGCACGTTGCCGTGCTCGCCGTGCTGATGTTATGCCTAGCAACGACTGCCCACGCGGCCGGTTCCAGCATGCCCTGGGAAGGGCCGCTGCAATCCATCCTTGAATCGATCCAGGGACCGGTGGCCCGGATCGTCGCGGTCATCATCATCATTTCCACCGGCCTGGCCCTGGCCTTCGGCGATACGTCGGGTGGCTTTCGCAAGCTGATCCAGATCGTGTTCGGTCTGTCCATCGCGTTCGCCGCATCTTCGTTCTTCCTGTCGTTCTTCTCGTTCTCGGGCGGAGCGGTGGTCGCATGAGTGCCGCCAACGAATTCGCGGCGGGTTTCGCCAGTGGTTTCGAGATTCCGCTGCATCGCTCGCTGACCGAACCGATCCTGCTGGGCGGCGCGCCGCGCACCGTGGCGATTGCCAACGGCACGCTGGCCGCTGCCGTTGGTTTGGGCCTGCAACTGTGGATACCCGGCCTGGTGCTGTGGATCGTCGGCCATTCGCTGGCGGTCTGGGGTGCGCGGCTCGATCCGCAGTTCATGGTCGTGTTCTCCCGGCACATCAAACACCGCCCACTGCTGGACGTGTGAGACCGACAAGGAGAACACGCCATGATGAATCTCGCTGAATACCGCAAGCGTCCCGCGCTGCTGGCCGACTGGCTGCCCTGGGCCGGGCTGGTTGCACCGGGTGTGGTGCTGAACAAGGATGGTTCGTTCCAGCGCACGGCGCGCTTTCGCGGACCGGACCTAGACAGCGCCACGCAGGGTGAACTGATTGCCACGTCGGCACGTTTGAATAACGCGCTGCGCCGGTTGGGGTCAGGCTGGGCCTTGTTCGTGGAGGCCGAGCGGCGTGCCGCCGCCGACTACCCGCACTCGGAGTTTCCCGAACCACTATCCTGGCTGGTGGACGAAGAGCGCCGGGCGTCGTTCGAGGAAGACCACAGCCACTTTGAGAGTAGCTACCACCTGACGCTCGTGTACCTGCCCGCTGAGGAATCACGTGCCCGCGCGGCCAAGCTGCTGTACGAGAACACACCGCAAGGCGGCGTGGACTGGCGCGAGCGGCTGGAATCGTTTATTTCGGAGACGGATCGCTTCTTCGACCTGCTTGATGGCGTCATGCCGGAGATCGTCTGGCTGGACGACAGCCAGACGCTGACCTATCTGCATGCGACGGTCTCGACGCGGCACTATCCGGTCGCTGTGCCAGAGCATCCGTTCTACCTCGATGCCTTGCTGGCCGATTCCGCGTTGTTGGGAGGTTTGGCACCCATGCTGGGCGATCAGCATCTGCGCGTGGCATCGGTGCGCGGCTTCCCAACCTCGACCTGGCCGGGGCTGCTGGACGACTTGAACCGCCTGGGCTTCGCCTACCGCTGGTCCACACGCTTTCTCTGTATGGACAAATCCGAAGCGGAGAAGGAACTCACACGCCTGCGCCGCCAGTGGTTCGCCAAGCGCAAGAACGTGGTCGCGCTGCTGCGCGAAACCATCTTCCAGCAGGAAAGCCCGCTGGTCGATACCGATGCCTCCAACAAGTCAGCGGATGCCGATGCGGCCCTGCAGGAGCTGGGCAGCGATCAAGTTTCCTTCGGCTATGTCACCGTTACGGTGACGGTACTCGATGCCGATGCCGGCGCGGCTGACGAAAAATTGCGTCGGATTGAACGTGTCATCCAGGGCCGCGGTTTCGTCACGATCCCGGAAACGCTCAATGCCGTGGAGGCGTGGCTGTCCTCGATTCCGGGCAATGCCTACGCCAATGTGCGACAGCCCATCATCTCGACGCTGAACCTGGCGCACCTGATGCCCGTGTCTGCTGTATGGGCCGGGCCGGAGCGCAATGACCACCTGGACGGGCCGCCATTGATCGTGACGCGCACCGACGGTACCACGCCTTTCCGGCTGGTGACGCACATCGGCGACGTGGGCCACACGCTGGTAGTCGGACCGACTGGCATGGGCAAGTCGGTGCTGCTGGCGGCCTTGGCAATGCAGTTCCGCCGCTATCCCGGCTCACGCATCTTTGCCTTCGACATGGGGCGCTCGATGCGCGCCACCATCCTGGGCCTGGGCGGCGAGCACTATGACCTGGGCACGGACGGCGAAATCGCCTTCCAGCCGCTGGCCCGCATCGACCAGGAGGGCTACCGCACCTGGGCCGCCGAGTGGCTGGAAGGTCGCTTGCTGCACGAAGGCGCAGCCGTCGGCCCGGAAGAAAAGGCCGCAGTCTGGTCAGCGCTCGGGAGTCTTGCGGGTGCGCCGGTGGAGCAGCGCACGCTGACCGGGATGTCGGTGCTGCTGCAATCGAATGCGCTGCGCCAGGCCTTGCAGCCTTACGTGCTTGGCGGCGCGCACGGCAAGCTGCTGGACGCGGATTCAGACCGTCTGGGGTCTGGCTCCGTCCAATGCTTCGAGATGGAAGAGCTGATGCACAGCAAGGCCGCCGTGCTGGCAGTGCTGGGCTATCTGTTCGCGCGCTTCGACGAACGTTTCGACGGCGCGCCGACCTTGCTGATTCTTGACGAGGCCTGGCTGTTCCTCGACGACCCGGTGTTTGCCGCGCGTATCCGTCAGTGGCTCAAGACGCTGCGCAAGAAGAACGTCAGTGTCATCTTCGCCACGCAGTCACTGGCCGACATCCAGAACTCGTCCATCGCCCCGGCCATCGTGGAGAGCTGCGCCAGCCGCATCTTCCTGCCAAATCCGCAGGCGACCGAACCGCAGATTCGCACGATCTACGAAGGCTTTGGTTTGAGCCGTCGCCAGATCGACATCGTGGCCGAGGCGGTTCCCAAACGCGACTACTACTACCAGTCCCGGCTGGGCAATCGCTTGTTCGACCTGGACCTCGGGCCGGTCACGCTGGCCTTTGCCGGTGCCTCGACACCGCAGGACCAGCGCGCGATCGACGAAATACGTGATGCGGTATCCCGTTCGGTGCCGTCTCCCGACTTCGCAGCCGCCTGGCTGCGCCATCGCGGCCTCGATTGGGCCGCCGACCTTGTTCCGTCCTTTCCGTCCCATTCATCCATCCCACAGGAGTACCCATCATGAAAAAAACCATCCTCGCCATTGCCGCCGCAGCGCTGGTGACTCTCATGCCTACCGCACACGCGCAGTGGGTCGTGATCGATCCGTCCAACCTGGCCCAGAACATCATGACGGCCGCACGGACGCTGGAGCAGATCAACAACCAGATCAGGCAGCTCCAAAATCAGGCGCAGTCGCTGATGAACCAGGCGAAGAACCTCACCGGTCTGGACTTCAGCGCGTTGAATGAACTGCGTGCTTCGCTGTCGGCGACAAACCAGCTTATCCAGCAGGCGCAGGGATTGGCGTTCAACGTGTCGCAGATGGAGACCGAATTCCAGCGGCTCTACCCCGACGCGTATTCCGCTTCCACCTCGGGAACCCAGATGGCGACCGATGCGCGTTCGCGTTGGCGCAATTCGCTCGAAGCGCTACGCACCGCGACCAAGGTGCAGTCACAGGCGGTGCAGAACTTCGCGTCCGATGAGCAGACGCTGACAGACCTGGTGAATCGGAGCCAGTCGGCGGTTGGCGCTTTGCAGGCCACGCAAGCGACCAACCAGTTGCTGGCCTTGCAGTCGCGGCAGGCCATCCAGGCGCAGCAATTGCAAATCACGCAGGACCGTGCCACCGCGCTGGAGCAGGCGCGCATCGTTGCCGTGCAGGAGCGTGCGCGCGAAGTGCGGCGGCGTTTC
>DATBWU010000111.1:0-14526 GCA_036514635.1 Anaerolineae bacterium
CCTCTCCTGATCAGATATCAGGAGAGGCGAAGGGGGTCGGGGGGTAAGGGTGAGATATCACTCGCATCGGCCACTTGCCCTGCTTGCTGCTGATGTATTCGAGTCGGGCGTGGCCAAATTCGGCGTCGATGGACGACAGCGGCTGCGCGCGCCCTTCGATCACCACGTCGGGATCGACGGTGCGCAGTTTGGTGCTGACACAGAAAGTCGGCGCGGTCTCATCCCAAACGAATTGCGTATCCGGCGAGATCAGGCGAAGCTGGCTCTGCAAGTCCGAATCGTTCGAGGCGTGCAGGTTGCTCCATAGTCGATCGTCTGTGTCCCAGAGATCGGCCTCTTGAATGACGCCGAGCCGCAGGCCGGTTTTGATCGCGCGCGCGGCCAGTTCGTACAGCCCCACCTCGCGGAAGTTGGCCCAACTCTTCTCGTCGGCGGCGATGTACGTGTAGCCGATCCAGCGCGCGGCCGCCAGGTCGTCGACGGCGATGCGGCCCGCGTGCACGATCAAATGCTTCAGCGCAGACTGAACCTCGTCGTCCGAGGTCAGCCCTAGATCGCGGCTGTCGCGCAGAAAGTAATCGAGCCGATCGGCGCACAGCGCGGGCGCAGGCTGTTCCAGCAGCGGGAAATCGTCTTCGTGCAGGAAGTCGCGCCAGTCGTAGCCGTGGCGAGCCAGCGCCGCCGGCACGTCGCTCGCCGCCATGTACGGCTCTTTCATCTCTTCGTGATAACTCTGCCGGTCGTGCCCGTCGAAGACGTAATCGATGACGTGGCTGAACGCGGTGTGGCTGACGTCGTGCAGTAGCGCGGCGATCTGCTCTGCCAGCGAGCCGCCCAATCGCCGAACCAGCAGCATCACGCCGACCGAGTGCTCGAAGCGCGTCGTGGCGCGCGTGATGCCGAGCAGCCCGGTGATGCCGTGCTGCAACACGCCGCGCAGCCGTTGCATCGCGGCAGTGTGCATCAGGTCGATCAGGCTCGGCTCACTAATATCGATCGGGCCATACAGAGGGTCGTGATAGATCATTCTCTCACCACGGCAATTTACCCGGTTCGCGGGAGATGTCAAATCGAGCGCCGAGTTCAATTTGCTATAATCATCCTCATGCGGTCGCGCATCACTCTGACGCTCGCGCTGACAGTCATCGTCGTTGTGTTGATCGCCGGTTCGGGCACGCCCGGCTCGAACGCGGCGCTCTTCATTCAACGCGGCGACGCGTATCGCGATGCTTATCTCTACACGGCTGCCGTCGATCAGTATCTCCAGGCGCTCGACCGCCAGCCGGACAACCCGATCCTCCTCTTGCGCCTGTGCGATGTTGGGCTGCGGCGCGGCCAGCCGGACGAATCGACGACTTATGCCGATCGTGCCGAACGCGCGAATGCCGATCCGGCAAGCGTGGCCGAATGCCGCGCGCGCATTGCCGCAGCGAACGGGCAGGCGAGCGAGTCGATGCGGCAATGGGCCATCGTCGCCGCCGCACGGCCGGCCGATCGGGCCGCGCGCTATCGCCTGCTCGACGCGCAGATCGCCGCGCACGATTGGCCGGCAGCGGGCGCTACCGCGCAAGCGCTGCTCGATGCCGACTCATCCGGCGCGACCGCGTCGTTCTACGTCGGTGCGCTGCTCGCGCTTGACGATCCGTTACACGCGCGCCCGTACCTGGATCACGTGGGCACGCCGGAAGCGGCGGCGCTGGTGAGGGCGCTGGACGATCCGTTGAGCTACGCCAGTCGCTCGTATCGCGCCGTGTCGATCGGGCGCGTGTTCCTCGAATCCGATCGGCTGCCGCTGGCCTGGCGCGCGTTCGTCGCGGCGACGGCAGACGCTCCGAATTATTCCGACGCCTTCGCCTACCTCGGCATCACCTATGAGCGCCTCGGCGATGCGACGTTGGCGGCGGCTTTTCTCGATCGTGCGTTGGAGATCAACCCGGACTCGGCGGTTGCACATTATCTGCGGGGCGTGTATTCGTCCCGACGCAAGACGTGGGACGCCGCGCGCGCCGATCTGGATCGCGCGGCGCAACTCGACGCGCAGAATGCGCCGGTGGCGCTCGCGCTGGGGCGCGTCCTGGCCGAGCAGGGCGATTTCATCGGCGCGGAAAGTCAACTGCTGCGTGCAGCGGCGCTGGAGCCGGACAATCCCGACGGGTATCTGGCGCTGGCCGAGTTTTACATCGGCCGGCTGATCCGCGTGGCCGATAAGGGAGTGCCGGCGGCGCAGCGCGCGGTCGATCTCGCGCCGGACAGCGCGCACGCGCGCGATTGGCTGGGCTGGGGGCTGCATCTCATGGGAGATCACCTGGCGGCCGAGATCGAGCTGCGCGAAGCGATCCGGCTCGATCCGATGCTGGCCCGCGCGCGGTTGCACCTGGGCAACCTGCTCGTCGATGTCGGCCGCATCGAAGAAGGGCGCACCGAGCTTCAGCGCGCCGTCGATCTCGACCCGGCGGGCGAGGTCGGGTCGCGGGCCAGGCAGTTGCTCGGCCAGCCGTGAGGCTTCGAGTATAATTGCGCTGATTTGGCGCTGCCGGATCGAACGGGACGCTTCGCAGGAACCGCGAAGACGCCAAGAACGCCAAGTTTTCCGAACCTTCGCGCCCTTCGCGCCTTTGCGGTGAGGCTTTTTCCCGCCCAAGCCGGAAGAGTCGCTGATTCTCAGTTTTGGAGTGAGCAATGCCGAGACCGTCTACATCCCAACAGCGTGCCCAGCGCAACATGCGCATCCTGTTGATCATCATCTCGATCACGGTCATCCTGGCGATGATCGTGCAATTGCTGCCTCCGCGTTGAAAGGCAGTATCCGCGCGAATCTGTGGAACCTGCGTCCGAGAGGATTTCGTCGGGCGGACTATCCCGCTGGAAGCGGAGCGCCCGCGCGTATGTGTAGACGCGACGGGTCTGTTATTTCGGCGCGTTGGCGATCATCAAGATGAGCGCGGCGAGGATCACGACGCCAAACTCGATCAAGACGCGGCGGGTCAGCTTGCCGAAGAGGCTCTGTGCGGCCATGCCGCTGATCGCGTAGAAGATCAGCACGAGCGCCAGGCCGGCCGTGGCCGCGTTGGCGTGCCAGTAGTTGAGCGCCCAGGTGCATTCGCCGATCACCAGCGCGACAACCAGGCTGTACAGCACCACGCGCCTCGGCCCGGCGCGCGTCACCCACAGCAGGTCGATCGAGAGCAGCAGCGCCGCGATCCCGATCAGCGTGGCCGTGATCAGGCTGCGCATGCGGGTCTGCCAGATCAGCGCGAATAGCCCGAAGGCCAGCACGTAGGCCAGCACGTTGAGCAGCAGTCGCCAGCGGCCGGCCGAAGGCGCATCGGGATCGACGGTGTCGAACTCGGCGCGGATGATGATCCACAGCGCGCCGCCCGCGAGCAGCATTTGAGCGGCCCAGGTCAGGCCGGTGTTGGCCTGGCTCAGCCATTGCGAGGCGGCGATGACGGTGAGCGCGGGCAGAATCCAGAACACGAAGGTCGGCCCGGCCTGGCCGGATCGCACGCGGGGATGGGTCTGGATCAGCATATCGACGCCGGCGCAGGCCAGGCCGGCAGCCAGCAGAGTGATCAGGCCGGCGGGCGTGATGTTGATATCGAGCGCGGAGCCGAGGATCGATGCGCCGAGCGAGCGGCCAGGCGCGTTCAGCAGCGGGATCAGCGCCAGCGCCAGCAAGACCAGGCCGATGACGATGCTGAGCCGTTCGTGATTGATGGCAGGTTGTCGTTCCAGCATGGCGGCGCGATTCTACAGCCGGGGAAGGCAATTGTCAACGAGGGAGCCGTGATTATTCTTTATTCGCTGTTGGGGTTTGTCCTCGGCGCGCCGATTAACGCGCTGGCCGATGCGCTGCCGCTTCATCGACCACTGGCAGTGCCCGCCTACTTGCGGCGGCAAGGCCCGCTGCGCTTCCGCGAGGCTGCGGTTCACGCCGCCGGGGCCGTGTTGTTCGCGTTGTTGTGGGCGCGGCTGGGAACGCAGCCTGTACCGGCGGTGCTGCTCTCGTTCTATACGCTCGTCTTGTTGTTGGTCACCGTCACCGATTTAGAGCACAAGCGCATTCCCGACAAGGCGATCCTGCCGGCGATTGTAATCGCCGTACTGGGAGCGCCCTTGCGCTTCGGCGATGGCTGGGGGCTTGCTCTGCTGGCTGGCCTGATCGGTTTCCTTTTCTTTTATGCTGCCTACTGGTTGGGGAATCGAGTTTGGGGTCGCGGCGCGCTGGGGTGGGGCGACGTCAAGCTGGCCGCGTTCGTCGGGTTGATCAGCGGTTTTCCGCAGGTGTTCGTGGCGCTAATCGTGGGGCTGTTCGCCGGCGGTCTGATCGGCGCGCTGTTACTCCTCACGCGCCGCGTATCGCTGCGCACAGCGATCCCCTATGGGCCGTTCATCGTCATCGGGGGATTTTGCGCGATGGTGTGGGGCACGGAAATAATCCTCTGGTACGGGGGCCAATTCTCAGGAGGCGGATGAACGCGGATTAACACAAGGTGAGCCTCACCCCCGGCCCCTCTCCTACGAGGAGAGGGGAGGAGCGCGTTTCCCCCTTCCCTCGCAGGGAAGGGGGCCAGGGGGTTAGGTCTAACCGCCGCGGTGACTGCTCACGGGTCTTTGCGAGGCTATTGCCCGGAGTTCAAACTCCGGGCTGAAAAGAGGGAAGCCGGGTGAACCCGGCTGATCCGCCAGTCGGTTTCAGCCGACTTTCAGGTCATCAGCCGGGACGTTCACGTGTCCCCCGCAGCGTAGCGGAGAGGGGACTTCTCGGCGACGCCGCGTGAGCAGTTACCATCCGTGCTCATCTGTGTTCATCTGTGTCCCATTCTAATCCGTCAGCACGCGGGCGTCGTCGTGGGACCAGGCTACCCGGACCGGGTCGTTGACCCGATATTCGCCCAGCCCCTTGCCCGCCACGTTTTGAATCCGCGCCACGATCGATTCGCCCGACGGCAACTGCACGACGAAGCGTGTATCCGTGCCGATGTACACCACCTCGCGAATCGTTCCACCCAGCGAGGCCGGGCCGGTTCCCTGAGGCCCGTACAGCATCAACTTCTCCGGGCGGACGATCACCGTCACCGGTTGGCCCCGCCGCAATGCGCCATCGTTTGCCTGCGCGAAGACTTGCTCGCCCGCGATGGAGACCTGAACCCGGCCATTCGTTTTATCCACTACCGTCGCGTTCAAGAAGTTGGATTCGCCGATGAAGTCGGCGACGAAACGGGTGGCCGGCTTCTCGTAGATCGTCACCGGATCGCCGACTTGCAAGAGCACACCACGGCTCATCACGCCGATGCGGTCGGACATCGTCAGCGCCTCTTCCTGGTCGTGCGTGACGTAGATGAAAGTGATGCCGACTTGGTGCTGCAAGTGCTTCAACTCGATCTGCATCTCCTTGCGCAATTTCAGGTCGAGCGCGCCGAGCGGCTCGTCGAGCAAGAGGACGGCGGGCCGGTTGACGAGCGCGCGCGCCAGCGCGACTCGCTGCTGCTGTCCGCCGGAGAGTTGCGACGGCTTGCGGTTGCCCAGGCCGGGCAGGCGCACGATGTCGAGCGCTTCCTGCGCGCGGCGCTCGCGCTCGGCGCGCGGTACATGCTTCACCGCCAGCCCGAATGCCACGTTCTGCAGCACACTCAAGTGCGGAAAGAGCGCGTAGTTCTGAAAGACGGTGTTCACCGGGCGGCGATTCGGCGGCATGCGCGTCATCGGTTGGCCCTGGATGAGCACCTCGCCCTGGGTAGCCGACTCGAAACCGGCGATGAGGCGCAGCGTGGTGGTCTTGCCGCAGCCGCTGGGCCCGAGCAGCGTGAAGAACTCGCCGTTGCGCACGGACAGGCTCAAGTCCTGCACGGCGATCACGTCGCGCCCGGCGCGCTTGTCGGAGAAGACTTTGGTGATGTCGTTAAGCTCGACAGCGGAATCGTTCACAGCTCACCTCTGCGCGGCGCGGGGCCGGCCCGCGCGCCGCAGCCATTCCGAGAACAAGACGATCAGCACGGAGACGATCATGATCACGGCGGTCAGCGCCACGACGATCGGCAGCCGGCTGGGAAAGCGCAATTGCGAGTAAAGGTAGATCGGCAACGTCGCCTCGGTGCCGATGAGAAAGAACGTCACGGCGAACTCGTCGAACGAGGTCGTGAACGACGACAGGAACGCGGACACAATCGCCGGGGCCGAGATGGGCAGCGTCACGCGCATCAGCGTGCCCCAGTACGATGCGCCCAGACTATTACTTTGGCCTTCCAAGACCTAATAAACTTTGGAAACGCAATAATCACACAGACCGAAGTTCGCTGAAGCGTTCGTAGCGGTCTATATAGTGGACTCGTCCTGCTGCTTCTTGTTCATTGGGGTAATGTTGTAGTGCGTTTCGTCGGCGCGGCGGTGCTGCATGCACTAATAACAAGCGCACTGATCAGCAGTAAGCCGATAGTGCGCCAGCGACGGAAGTCGCTCCCGTTCTCCGTCTTCCTCCCCCTGAAATGGCTGAACGTTGCGGTCGAGGTGCGGTCTTTCGACCGCACGTCCGCGTCATCGGTTGTGTGAGAGTGGGCCACTCTCACCTCCCCCGTTTAGTCCCTCACCTCTGAAGTCTTTGCTCGCCTTCGGCGTGTGCAAAGATTTCACCGCAGAGAGCGCAGAGATTTTTAGGGATACGCAGCGTTCTCTGCGATCTCTGCGGTGAGACTCTCCCTGTTGAAGAACTTATTTTGGGTATGGTAACGGGCGCAATTGTAATGCATTTGCCTGTGGCGTCAATATGGGCAACGGATGGAACGGATAAACGAATACGACCGCGCGGACGCGGTCGGCGAGCAGATGAACGGATAAACTGATACCGCATGGTGTATCCGTTGCCCTTCTATTGTCCCGGCCCGATGCCGAGCAGGAGCAAGATCGCCTCGCCGGTGATGGCGACGCCGTTGATCATCAGCCCCAGCACCACCACCGACAGGACGGCGATCGCGACGGCCACAATCGGCAGCAATGCCGCGCGCCGGCCATGCACGCCGAGCGCTTCTTGCAGTGCCATCCACACCGCCAGCACGCTCACTGCGGACACGGCGACGTTCAGCAGCGGCCCGATCACCGGAATCAATCTCAGCACACTCAACACCTGAGGCGTCATCGCGAACATCAGCGCGCGTGCGGTATACGTGAACCGGCCCGAGCCGCGCAGGAATCGACCGGCGGCATGACCCGCCAGCGCGATCAACAGCCAGCCCAACAATCCGACGGCGATACGCTCGATCAACCGGAGCTGCGGCGTGAACTGCGCCGGGCCGATCACCGTGGCTTGCGTGAAGGCGGCGGCAAGCAAAATCAACACGCCGGGGCCTGTCGCGTAGGGATCGAATGCAACCTCGCGGAACACGGGCCGATCCAGCCGAAGCACGCGCAAGGCTTGCGGTATCCACGTGCGCCAGTCTCGCAGGCCGGCGCGCAGAACCGGCAGCGACCACGCGTTGATCTCGTGACGCGGCCGGGGCAGGGGCGGCCGCTCGGCAGGCAGGCCGCGCCGCGCGTTGAAGACGCGAAAGACTTCGACGGCGTTTGACGTAGGCGGTACGCTCATGTCGGCGGGATGCAGAATGAACGCATCGGTCTGCTCGCCGCCGAGGCCACCGTGATTGCCGACCAGTTCCTCGAAGGCGGCGACCGATCCGTCCGGGTAGAGCGTGCTGTTGAGAATGAGATCGCCCGCGTGCGGGAAGCGCGCCATGCGCAGCAGTTGCGCGGCGCGCAGGTCGGCGTTGCCGTGGGGTGACAGCGGATCGGTTCCGGTGACGATTCCCGTCTCCAGATTACGCGCGCCGCCTTTGCCCAGCGCCAGATACTCGCCCTCCGCGCTCAGCACGACGACGAAACCGACGCCTTCGTGCTCGACCAGCGCATCGACCAGGCCGGGGTACGTCGATTGCAGCTCGCTCAACGTGAGTTTGTCGGTGCTGGCTTTGAAGTACACGTGGGCCAGGTTCCCGCTGACGCACACCACCGCCTCGGCTCCCATCGCGGTGGACGCCGTCTCGTGCCGCTTCGCCCGATTCTCCAGCGTGCGCCGCGTCCGGCTCAACGTCCGCCGGCCGATGCGCCCGGCCAGCTCGCGTTGCTCGACGCCGTGCAATTCGGCGACGAGCGCGGCAGTGTAACGCGCGCCTGCCGCGGTCGTGTCGGCCTCGGCTACTTTCATCTCCGGCTCGATCAGGCCGTCGATCAACTGCGCCAGCGTCTGGCCGTAGCGTTGGCGGAACGTCGCGCCGGACGACTGGCCGTGATCGGACAGCACGAACAGATCGTAAGGGCGGGATGCTTTGCGGGCGAGGATGTTGCGGATGCGGCGAATCTGCGCGTCGATCGAGCGGAGCGTGTTCATCGCGTCACGCGTATCCGGCCCGGCGTGATGAGCGACTTCGTCGTAGCCGACGTAGGTGGTGTAAATCGCCGGGACGCCTCGAATCACGTCCAGCGCGACCATGTAGGTGCCGATGTCGCGCAGCAACACGTTCGTGATGACTCGCAGGAACGGGTATCCTTTCTCCAATCGATTGATGCGCGGCTGCACGTTGCGAATGCGCTGGCGCAGGCCCTGGCCCAGCTCCACCAGAATGTCCCAGATCGACAAGACCAGGCTGCGCATGAAGACATACGGATTGAGCCAGTACAGGTAAAAGTCTTCCTGCCGGCGGCGCTCGGCGTCGGCGGCGCTGCCCGTCAACGTGCTCATCGTGAGGATCGTCTTGGCCGCATCGCCCGACGTCAGATTGTTGATGCTCGATCCGCCGCGCAGCAGGCCGCGCCCTTTGGCGTAGCGGGCGTTGATCTCGTGCGCGTCGTGGAAGTTGTTGGAGACGAGCATCTTGCCGCGCTGCTTGTCGTACCAGCGGAAGGCCGGGATGTCGTCATTGTCGCCGTACATGATCCCGGCCTGGCACGCCGAGGTCTGCGACGGCAGGCCGCAATCGTAGGGCGACAGGACGTGTGCGCCGCTGCGCAGCATGTCGCGCACGGCGGGCATGAAACCCTCGTCGGCGGCACGGCACATGCGCCCGTAACTCAACCCGTCGATCTCCAGCAGCACGATGCCGCGTCCCGGTTCGTGCGAGCCGGGCATCTGCTGGCGCACGCTCAGCCGCTCGACCAGGTCCTCGAAGAACGAATCGTCGTCGTCGATGGTGGTCAGGTGGGTCAGCGCGGTGTTGGCGGCGGCCAGCACCAAAGCGCCCAGGAGCGCCGGGCCTAGCCCATCGACGTGGAAACCCGGCAGCAGGTACGCCGTCAGGCCGATCATCAGCGCGTTGATGATCAACGTGGAAAAGCCGAGCGTGCGGACATTGATCGGGAGGGTCAGGAGCAAGAGGAACGGGCGCACCAGTACGTTGATGACGCCCAGCACCAGCGCAACGGCCATCGCCACGTCCAGCGCAGTCGTCGCGGGCGTGGCCTCCAGGCGGATGCCGGGGATGATCAACGTCATCGCCAGCAGGGAAACCCCTTCCAGCACCCACACGAAGGCGAAGCGTAAGATGACGTTTCGGATGCGGCGCATAGGAGTCGCCTGAGAATAAGTTCCGCCTGTCACCCTGAGCGCAGCGAAGGGTCTTCTGCGACACACATGAGATTCTTCGCCGCCTGCGGCGGCTCAGAATGACAAAAGCGGAAGTTATTTTTGGACAAGCTCATAGGGTTATATCATCACGGAGACACGGAGCGGTTGAATTCTCCGTGCCTCTGCATCTCCGTGGCTAGCTGCAAAGATTCAACAAAGTCACTTGGGACGGAAGGCGTTCTTGATCTGATCCTGGTCGAAGTAAGTGCCGGGATTGCCCGTCGCGACGTATTGATACACTGCCGCCGTGTAGATGCCACTCAGCGCGGAGCTGATCAACCCCAGAAAGACCATCGCCATGATCCACACCAGGATCATCAGTACGATAATCGCCGCCGACCCGGTCGAAGCGCCGAGCGCGATGAGCGGCAGGCCAAGCAGGAACAGCGCGAAGAACAGCAGGCCGAAGACCGCACCGATGCCGAGGTTGCCGACGATCTGCTCGCCCCACGTCTTCTTGAGCAGTGCGGTGCTGCGCTTGATCGCTTCTATGGGGCCGACATTTTCGATGACGAGCACCGGCACGACCAGATACGTCGCCACGTTCCACGCCAGCCCGAAGAGACCGGCGGCGATCTGCCCCAGGATGCCGCGCTCCCGAATCGAGCGCAGGATCATGCCGACGGTCGAAGAGATGAGTGCGTAGCCGATGATCGATCCGAAGTGCTGCGAGGCGATGCGGAAGCCGTCGCGCACGGTCGGGTCGCCGCCGCGCAGGCGAATGAGCGCCGCGCCGATCAGCGCCGTGTTGCAGTAGAAAATCACGGTGTACTGAACCAGGTAGAAGAGAAATCCCAGCACGAACGTCGTGATGCGGCTGGCCGAGTCGTCGGCGAAGCCGGTGATCACGCCGGTGGCGACGAAGGGCACGATGAACGAAAGGGTGACGATGATCGCGGCGATGGCGGACACGATGGGGAAGACGATCAGTTCCTTGTCGGCGCGTAAGACGGCCCAACTGGCTTTGACCAGCGCCCAGCTGTTCTGGATACGTTGGAACATTGGAGTCCTCCTTATGCGAGATGTGCTTGAGACAGGAGTGTCGTTCAATATTGTAGTGCAGGCCGTCAGGATGTCAATCGCTGCACAGATTTGACACCCAGCCCTAGGTTTTCAGTGGAGTTCGGGCACCTTTTTCCCAAACCAGTAGCCGAGCCGTATCAGCGGCCTGTCACGACCAGTATTTAGGTGTGTAGCGCACAGTGAAAATAGGGGAGACCTCTAAAGAAAAACTCTGTGCCTCCGTGTCTCTGTGGCTAGTGCTCCTGGGCTTAAATGAGCCAATGGTTGTCACTCTGAGCGAAGCGAAGAGTCTCGGCACTATGGGCGGGATGCTTCGCTCCGCTCAGCATGACAAACCGTTGGGGTATTTCCGCCGCGATGTACTAGATAATCACCACCTGATCGAGGTCCGCCTCCGGTTTAGGATAGCGCATCTTCAGCCCTTTCAGCGTCTCGACGATGACACTTGCCACGACCAGGTTCCGATACCATTTGCGGTTGGCCGGGACGACGTGCCAGGGCGCCCACCCGGTGCTGGTCTGGCCGATTGCATCTGCGTAGGCCTGCATGTACTGCGGCCACAATTTGCGCTCGCCCAGATCGGCCGTGTTGAACTTCCAGCGCTTGTTCGGCTCGTCGAGGCGGGCTTGCAAGCGCTTCTGCTGCTCGCCTTTGCTGATGTGCAGGAAGAACTTCAAGATCGTCGTGCCTTCGTCGGCCAGCATCCGCTCGAAGGCGTTGATGTGATCGTAGCGCTTGCGCCACACTTTGGGCGGAACGAGATTGTGCACGCGCACGATGAGCGCATCTTCGTAATGACTGCGGTTGAAGATGACGATCTCGCCCCGGCCCGGCACCTGCTGATGCACGCGCCACAGGTAATCGTGATCCAACTCGATCGGCGTCGGCCCTTTGAACGAGGCCACGCGCACGCCCTGCGGATTGATGCCCTCGAACACGCTGCGGATCGTGCCGTCCTTGCCGCCGGTGTCCATTGCCTGCAAGAGGATCAGCACTTTGTGTTTGTGCTCGGCGTACAGGGTTTCCTGAAGCGCTGCCAGTTGTTGGTTCAGTTTCGCCAGTCGCTCGACGGCGGCTTCCTTGTCGCCTTTGAACCCGCTGGCGTCGTCGGGATCCCATCGGGTCAGATTCATTTTGCTGCCCGGCTTCACACGATAGTTTTTCATGGCGCTCCAGTTCAATCCTCGATTGCGTTGACCGCCTGACGCGATTATATCTGATGCCGAACCGGGCGGCTAATGACAGGCTCGCCCTCGGCAGATCGTGAGCCGGACGGTGAACCATCCGTCTGAAAGCGTGGCAGCCCGGTCAACCGGACTGCCGGCCAATCGGTTTCAGCCGATTGCGACGCCTTCAGCCCGGAGTTTGAACTCCGGGCGGCGACATTGGCAAGGCCCTGTCGTGGGGGATGACGCCCCTTGCCGCGCATGATACAATGCATAATAGCCCAGGCTTTACTGTTCGGAAAGCAGATTGACCCGCACAGAGTGCGTTGGATGAGCGCTGCGCCTTCCACGCGCTCTACGGTTGAACACAGCTCATGCTCAGGAGGACACCTATGGCTGCGAAGACTCAAACGCTCAAGTTCAAGCGCACGGTGAAAGCGCCGGTCGCCGAGGTGTACCGCGCCTTCACCAACTCGACCGCGCTGCGCGAGTGGCTGTCCGACGCGGCGCAGGTCGATCTGCACAAGGATGGCCGTATTCACCTGTGGTGGAACAACGGCTACTACGCTACGGGTGAGGTTACCACGTTCGTGCCGAATAAGAAGGTCGCGTTTACGTGGCGCGGGCGAGGCGAGCCGGATGAAACCCAGGTGCAGGTTTCACTGGCCGAAAAGAACGGCAGCACGGTGGTGACGGTGGCCCACGCCCGCATCGGGTCCGGCAAAACGTGGGCGAAGGCGATCAAGGCGATCACGCGCGGCTGGGAAAGAGGTCTGGAAAACCTGCAATCGGTTATCGAGACCGGGCACGATCTGCGCTTCACGCTGCGACCGATGCTGGGCATCAACGTCGGCGAATTCAATGCCGAGACCGCCGGCAAACTGGGCGTGCCGGTGAGCGAAGGCATCCACCTGGACGGCGTGCTGGAAACGATGGGCGCGTATGCCGCCGGCCTGCGCAAAGGGGACGTGATCGTGAACATGGCCGGCAAGAAAGTCACCGGCTGGCCGTCGCTGACGACGGCGCTGCAGGCGCATCGCGCCGGCGACGAAGTGAAGGTGGTCTTCTATCGCGGCGCGGAGAAGCAGACGGTGACGATGAAACTGTCGGCTCGCCCGCTGCCCGACGTGCCGGCCACGGCCCAGGGTCTGGCCGACGCGATGCGCAAGATCGACACCGACCTGGATGCCCAACTGGCGAAGGCGTTCGCAGGAGTGACCGAAGAAGAAACCGCGCACGAGCCTGCGCCCGATGAGTGGAGCGCGAAGGACGTGTTGTGCCACCTGATCGCGGGCGAGCGCGACACGGGCGCCTGGATCGCCGAACTGATCGGCGGGCACGAACGCTGGTACGACGACTGGGGCGGGAACATTCGAACGCGCCACGCCGGCATCCTGGCGACGCATCCCACCGTCTCGTCGTTGCTCGACGCGCTGAAGTGTTACGAGGCGGAAACGGTCGCGATTCTGGCTGCGCTTCCGGCGAAATTCGTCGCGCGCAAGGGCACTTTCTGGCGAATGGCCTATAGCCTGCTGCAAGCACCCGAGCACAACGACATTCACCTCGAACAGATCCGCGCCGCCATCGCCTCGGCGCGAAAGCGGTGAGGCGCGTTCAGAGCGAACTTTACCACGGAGACACGGAGGGCACGGAGATTCTCTTATCCTCTCCGTGTTCTCAGCGTCTCCGTGGTTCATATCCTCAGTACCCTCTTTCGAGATTCACCACATTCAGCAATTCTTCACCGGCCAAATAGCGGCGCAGGTTTTCCGCGAACAGCGCCATCGCGCGGTCGTCGTAGTGTGGTGTGAAGCCGGACACGTGCGGACTAAGGATCACGTTGGGCAGTGTCCACAGTGGGCTGGACGCGGGCAGCGGTTCCTCTTCGAACACGTCCAGCGCCGCGCCTCCGATCGTCCCGGCGCGCAGCGCCTCGATCAAAGCCGGCTCGTCGATCACGCCGCCGCGCGACACGTTGATTAACACGGCGTCGGGTTTCATGCGCCGGAGCGCGGCTGCGCCGATCAAGTGGCGCGTGTCGGGCGTCAGCGGCAGCGTCAGCGCGACGTAGTCGGACTCGGCCAGCAGGTCGTGCAGCGCAGCAGCGGGGTAGAGATGATCCACGTAGGCGCGCTCTGCGTCGCCGGTGTCGGGCAATCGCCAATCGGTGTCGGCGACGTGCGCCGCGTCGCGCTGGGTCGCCAGCACGCGCATTCCGAACGCGCGCACCAGCCGGGCCACTTCGCGCCCGATGCTGCCGTAGCCGACGATACCGATCGTCGCTCCGCGCAGCTCGCGCGGCACGAACAGGCTCCAGCGATCCGCCGGCCACTCGGCCCGGCGCTGATACTCGATCAGGCGCGGCAGGCGATGCGCGAAGGCGAGCATCATCATCAAGATGTACTCGGCCATGTTGGGCGTGTGAATGCCGCTGCTGGTGGTGAGCATCACCTTTTTCAACAGCGGATGAGCCAGGAAATTCTCGACGCCCGCGAAGTGGCCTTGCACCCAGCGCAGATCGGGCGCTTGCTCGGGCGAAGGCATCAGGCTGGTGGTGTACAACACCTCGACGCCGCGCCAGGCTGCATCACCCAATTCGTCGAGCGTGCGCGCGATGCGATGCTCGACGCGCAGTCGTGGCGAAACCGCCCGCAGCCGCTCGATCAGCGGGTCGGGCAGCGGCGCTTGCGTGAGGACGAGAACACGAATCGGATCGGCCATGTTTCA
>DATBWU010000112.1:0-2908 GCA_036514635.1 Anaerolineae bacterium
GCCCCCGGCGCGAAGCGCCGGACAGGGCGTGAGCCGCCCAGCGGCGAAGGGTCTCAGCGCCAGCCAGCGAGATGCTTCGCTTCGCTCAGCATGACACATCGGTATGCGCGCTTATGTTCGCCCCAGGATTGAAATGCTCCCGTATTGCGTATCCGAGTCAATGTGTGCTAGAATCAACACAGGTTAAGCGGAGGTGCATGATGGAGCAGAATGTATTGGACTCGTTGATCGGAGTAACGCCGCGCGAGCTGGCCCTGTTGCGCAAGGTGAACGAGATCGGCGCGGCCTCAGCCGATGAACTGGCCGTGAAGCTCAAGCGCGCCGGCGACGATCTGACGCCGGAGATCAACGATCTGGTCAAGCGCAAACTGCTCCAGGTTCGAACGATCGAGCACGACGGCGAGAAGACCTACATCTACCTCACCTCGCACGAAGTCCGGCCGCTCTTGTAGCGATCACCTCACCCGACAGGCCCGTTACACCGGGCCTGTTTTCTGCCAATCCGTCAGGAGACTGAATCGCATGCCTTCCCTCGAATCCGCCCTGCCGTTTGTCGTGTGCGGCGGCCTCGGCGCATTACTCGCCATTGTCGAACTGTTCCAGGCATTTGGAAAATGGATTGGCCGGCATTGGGGAAATCGTTACGTGCTGGCCCTGATCGTGCTGAACATCCTTTCGGCCGTGGGCGTCTACGCCTTTCTACGGTTCGTGCTCGGCGTCGAAAACGGACTGTGGCAGGCCGTCGTCACCGGCGTCACCTTTCCGACCATCCTGCGCAGCCACTTCACGTTCTACCGGCCGGTCAGCAAAACCGGCGCGGCGATCGATACCGGCAGCCTATCGGTGACGCTCGACGGCTGGTATCGCAGGCTCCAGAACCGGTGCTACGACGAAGTCAATAGCCAGATCGCGTCGGATCGCAGCCAGATGCTGAAGCGCATCCGCGACTGCCTGTCGGAGAAGCAGATCGTCGAAGCCCTGTCCGACCACATCGCGTCCGAGTTGCTGGGCGAGCAGCGCAAGGAACACGCCGCCGAATTGCAGCGCATCCAGTCGCTCAAGCCCGACGAGCGCAAGCGCCTGCTGGCCGTGATGATGATCGACCTGATGCCCGAGCCGGGCGTCAAGCAACTGCTCAAAGGCTGCAAGTGATGGCCGATGCTCGCCCGCTGCGCATCCTCGCCCTGCTGTCTGAGCCGCTCGTCGACGCGGACGGCGACCCCATCCCGCGCCTCGACCTGCACGCCGCCGCCGAGCGCGTGCGCCAACAGTTGGGCGCAATCGATCGCGCCGCGACGCTGCGCTTCGTCCCGGCCATCCCCAACGACGTGTTGAACGCACTGCGCGACTTCGGCCCGTTCGACCTGCTCCACTTCTACGGCCACGGCGACAAGGGCGTTTTGGCCTTCGAGGACGGGCGCGGCGGCATAATGCCTATCAATCAGACGCACCTGCACAGCCTGTTTGCGCCCGGCGGACGACCGGCTCCTCCCGTGGCATTAGTCAGCGCCTGTCACTCCGGTTCGATGGCGGAGGCGTTGTTCGCGGCAGGCGTCGCCCACGTCGTGGCTGTCGACACGGAGGCGAGTGTATTGGACGTGGCTGCGCGCGCCTTCGCTGCGCAGTTCTACCCCGAGCTGCTATCCGGTCAATCCGGTCAATCGGTTCGGCAAGCCTTTGACACCGGCTGCGTCATGGTCTTGAACGATACAGACGTGCGAACGGCCTGCCAGCACCTAGTCGAGAGCCAGCCAGACTATCAAGAGTTGATCAAGACGGTCGGACTGCAAAAGGTCGTCGAAGCGCGGGTACAGGCCGAAGTGCGAAAGTTTCGCTTGCTGCCTGAACCGGAAGAAGGGCAGCCCGATCCGCATCAGGCTGCGCCCTTTGCCGATGCGCCGCGCGGCAAGGTCGAAGTCACCGACCTGCCTCGCCCGCCGGAGACGATCCCTACGCGCCCGGACTACTTCACCGGCCGCGAGACCGATCTGCACGACGTGATCGAAAGCGTGCTGGATCACCCCGTGACGCTGGTGTTGGGCATTGGCGGCATGGGCAAGAGCGAGTTGTGCCGCGAGGTCGGGCGCTGGTTCGCCGCGCGCGGGCGCTTCCCCGGCGGCATTGCATTCATCCCACTCGGTCCGCTCAATCGCGCCGGCGACGCGCGCACGACGATCGCCGCCGCGCTGCATCTCGACGTGCGCCAGGCCGACACGCCGGAACACCTGGCGCGCCTGCTGCCGCGCGACGCGCTAGTCATCCTCGACGAACTCGACGCGCTGGTCACGGACGACCGCGCGAACACGCGCGCGCTGGTTCAGGCGCTGCACGATCACAGCCAGGCGCGCATCCTGATCTCGTCGCGCCACCCGGCCGGCGTGACCGGCGAGCGGCAGTTCTCGCTGAAACGGCTGACGCCGGATGCCGCCCTCCGCCTGTTCCTCAAACTCGCCGACCAGCCCGGACGGCCGTTGCAGGGCAGCCAGGCCGACCTGAACGACGTGCTCGAGTTTCTGGACGGCTTCCCGCGCGCGATCGTGCTGGCCGCCGCGCAAATGACCTCGCCCGATCTGCGCTGGCTGCTGGAGGACTTGCGCAAGTCACGCGAAGAGATTCTCAACGACCCGACGATCCCGGAAGACGAGCGCAAGGACAGCGTGAGCGTTCTATCCACGCTCAACTCTTCGTTCAAGCGACTGGCCGCCGCCCAGCCCGACGCCACCGTCTTCTTCCCGTACCTGGCGCTGTTCCCGGCCGGCATCGGCGAAGAGGGGCTGCGCGCCATCTTCGGCGAACAGGCGCGGTTGATCCGGCCCATCATAGATTTCGCGCTGGCCGAAGTGCGGCCCGACCTGGATTACTACTATCTGCCCGCGCCGGTGCGCAGTTACGCCGAGCGCAAGTTGCC
>DATBWU010000113.1:0-22318 GCA_036514635.1 Anaerolineae bacterium
AGGAGGCAAGAGGCAGGAGGCAGGAGGCAAGGGGCAGGAGGCAGGAGGCAAGGGGCAGGAGGCAGGAGGCAAGAGGCAAGACGCAAGGAAAGGAGCAAGGCATGTATATCTTCAAGGCCGCTGTGGTTGGTGCGGGCGCGATGGGGGCGGGGATTGCGCAGGTGATTTCTTACTCCGGCCTGCCGGTCGTGCTGAAGGATGTCGATCAGGCGATGCTCGATAAGGGGATGGCGCACATTCGCAAGATT
Source organism: Anaerolineae bacterium (assembly GCA_036514635.1). GTDB lineage: Bacteria > Chloroflexota > Anaerolineae > Fen-1058 > Fen-1058 > DASSFZ01. Next base: position 249 of record DATBWU010000113.1, read on the forward strand.
TACCAGGGCCGCGTCGATAAGGGCAAGATGAGCGCGAGTGAGATGGACTCGAAATTGTCGCTGGTCGTGCCCGCGCTCGACTATGGCGAGTTCGGCGACGTGGATGTTGTGATCGAAGCCGTGCCGGAGCGCATGGAGTTGAAGAAGAAGGTCTTTGGCGAACTCGACTCGGTTTGCCCCGAGGGGACGATCTTCGCCAGCAATACCTCGGCGCTGTCGATCAGCGAGATGGGGCGCGCGACGAAGCGCCCACACAAGATGATCGGCATGCACTTTTTCAACCCGGCGCACGTGATGAAGCTGGTGGAGATCATTCGCGGCGAAGGCACTGACGAGGAAACCGTGCAAGACGTGGTGACGTTTACCGAGTCGCTGCGCAAGATACCGGTCGTCGTCAAAGAGTGCCCCGGCTTCCTGGTGAATCGGCTGCTGATGCCGTATCTGAACGAGGCGACGCTCGCGCTTCAAGAGGGCGCGGCGACGGCATCGGAAATCGATGCGGCGATGGTCGATTATGGCTGGCCCATGGGACCGTTCACGCTGATGGACTTCCTCGGCCTCGACGTGTGCTACGAGGTCGGCCAGTATCTCGCAGCGCAGTACGGCGACCGGATGCAAGGCGCGATCCTGTTCGAGAAACTGGTGAAGGCGGGGCGACTGGGCGAGAAGAGCGGCGCGGGCTTCTACGGCTACGGCGATCAGACCGACGAGCCGGTGAAGCAGATGATCGCCGAGATCAGCGGCGGGCGGAAATCGAGCGAGTTCAGCCCGGAGCGCCTGATGTCCCCGATGCTCGACGAGGCCGCTCGCTGTGTGGAAGAGGGCATCGCCGATGTGCGCGATATCGACATGGCGATGATCGCCGGCACGGGCATGACGGTGAAGGGCGAGCGCATCGGCCCATTGGCGCTGGCGGACCAGATCGGCATCGACGTGCTGGTGGCCGGGCTTGAGACATTCGAGAAGGAATACGGTAAGCGCTTCCATCCGGCCGACCGGCTGTACGAGTTGATCAGAGAGGGCCGCACGGGTGAGAAAGTGCGAGCGGGCTTCCTTGAGTACGTGTGAGCGCGAAGCGCCAGATGCCGCGTGATGTGACGATATGTGCATCGGCAATCTGCAATCAACAATCCGCAATCTGCAATCGGAGATGAGCATGGCCGACTTCATTCGATACACAATCGAGGATCGGGTTGCGACGCTGGTGATCGATCACCCACCGGTCAACGCGCTGAACCATCAAGCGCTGACGGAACTCAGCACGGCGATCGACGAATTGCTGGCGAATGCCGACGTGAAGGTGATCGTGATCACGGGCGGCGGGCAATTGGCTTTTGTAGCCGGGGCCGACATCGGCGAGATCAACGAGATCGTCAAGGCGCAAGACTCGGGCGCCGCGCGCGCGATGATCGAGTTGGGCCAGAAGGTCTTCAACAAGATCGAGTCGTCGCACAAGCCGGTGATTGCGGCGATCAACGGTGTGTGCCTGGGTGGCGGCCTGGAGCTGGCGATGGCGTGCCACATGCGCATCGCAGGCGACCGCGCTCGATTGGGACAGCCGGAGATCAACCTGGGCATCGTTCCCGGCTGGGGAGGCACGCAGCGTTTGCCGCGCATCGTCGGCCCGAGCAAAGCCACCGAGATAATCCTGACCGGCGATCCGATCACGGCGCAGCAGGCAATGCAGCTGCGGCTGGTCAACATGGTCGTTCCGGGCGATCAGGTGGTGCGGCAGGCAAAGGGTGTAGCCGCGAAGATCGCCGGCAAGAGCGCGGTAGCCGTGTCGGCGGCGCTGGCGGCGATCGGCGGCGGCCTGGATGCCGACTTGCCCGCCGGGCTGGCGAAGGAGCGCGAGCAGTTCGTCAGACTGGCGGGCAGTGAAGATGTGCGCGAAGGCGTGGGTGCGTTCCTGGAGAAGCGGCCGCCACAGTTCAAAGACCGGTGACGAAGGACGAAAGCGGTCGCCTCCGCCATTCGTCCTTCGTCAATGTGGGAGTGTGCCATGGACTTCTCCCTGAGTGAAGAGCAGCAGATGTTTCGTGGCTTGTTCGACGACTTTGCACGGAAGGAAGTGGTGAAGGCCGCGGAGCAGGCAGACAAGGCTGAAGCGCCGCCACTCGAGCTGTTGAGGAAGGCGGCTGCACAAGGGTTCCTCGGTGGGCCGATTCCCGAAAATTATGGCGGCGCGGGCCTCGATCACGTTTCGTATGCGCTCTTGCTCGAGTCGATCGCGCGTGAATGTTTGTCCACGGCGACGATCATCGCTTCGCACACCAGCCTGGTGGCGGAGACGATCCTGGCCTATGCGACGGATGCGCAGAGGGAGCGCTGGCTGCCGGCGCTGGCCTCGGGCCAGGCGCTCGGTGCATTTGCCATGACCGAACCTGACGCCGGATCCGATCCCTCCCGCATCGCGACGCGCGCCGACAAGGGTGGCGACGCGTATATCCTGAACGGCGTGAAGTCGTGGGTTGGCAATGGCGCGATGGCAGGGTTGCTGCTCGTGGTCGCCTCGACGGATCCAAAAGCGGACGGCAAGGGCTTGTCGGCGTTCCTCGTCGATGCGGGAGCGCCGGGTGTGAAGATCGGGCATCGCGAGCCGACGATGGGGCTGCGCGGCCTGCCAATCAACACGATCTATTTCGACGGCGTGCGTGTGCCGGAAGCCGATCGGCTGGGCGCAGACGGGCAGGGGCTGTCGATCGGGTCGCAGGCCGTTGTCCACATGCGGCTGGCGCTTGGTGCGGCGGCGCTGGGCTGTGCCGAGGGCGCGCTCGAGCTGGGCCGGAAGTTCGCGATCGAGCGCAAGCAGTTCGGCGTGCCGATTGCGGCCAAGCAGGCGATCGGCAACACCTTCGCCGAATCGAAAGCCGACATCGAAGCGCTGCGCGGACTGGTGATGCGCGCGGCATGGCTGTCCGACGAAAAACAAGACACGCGCGAGGCCGTTGCCATGTGCAAGCTGGTCGGCGCACGGGTGGCGCGCGATGTGGCGAATCGTATGTTGCAAGTGCATGGCGGCTATGGCTTCAGCGACGAGTACGCGATCTCCCGCGTGTATCGCGATGCGCGCGCGCTGGACCTGATCGGCGGCACGGGGCAGATGCAGCGCGTGGCGTTGTGGCAGAGTGTCTTCGCCGGCACGGGAGTGCAGATTACGCCATGAGCCAGCGAATCGAGCGCACGCGCCAGATCGTAGGATTTGTCATCTCGCAGATCATCAACGTGCCGTTCGTGGCCGGTGCGGCGATCACGCTGCTCCTGTTCAGCCTGCGCCCCGACGTGCCGCAGCGTCTGCTCGGCTGGGGCGTGGCGCTGATCTTTCTCACGGTCATCCCGGCGCTCAGCCTGCTGTTCTACATACCGCGCCGCAACGAACCCTGGGTCTCGACTGAGCGCCGCCAGCGCGTGATGAGCTTCGTGTTCATGGCCGTCAGCTATCCGGTTGGCTTTGTGGTTCTGAAGATTGTGCAAGCGCCGCCGATCTTCGAGGCCATCATGCTGACCTATGTGATCGTGGTGCTGGCGCTGATCGGCGTGAATCTGTTCTTCAAGGCCAGCGGTCATGCAGCGGGCGTGGCCGGGCCGGTTACCGCGTTGATCTACTTTTATGGCCTGATCGCCACACCCCTGATCGCCCTGATCCCGCTGACGATGTGGGCGCGGGTCAAGGCGAAAGGCCACACGCTGGGCCAGACGATCGCCGGCGCGCTGTTGTCGGCGGGCGTGACCATACTGGTGCTGTTCCTCTATGGCTTTCGGCCGGGCGCGTTTTGAGCGAGCGAAGGGGATGTAGACTATGGACTTCGAATTTTCACGAGAGCATCAGGCGCTGCGGAAACTGGTGCGCGAGTTTGCCGAGGAAGAGATCAAGCCGATCGTGAAGCGGGCCGATCGCGAGAGCAAGCCGCCGATGGACGTGGTCAAAAAAGCGGCGGAGATTGGCCTATTGGGGGCGCCGATCCCGCGTGAGTATGGCGGACTGGGCGCGGGCGAAACCGGTTACTGCATCTTGATGGAAGAGCTGGGCCGGGTTGATACGAGTGTGACGACGATCGTCGGCGCGCATATCGGCCTGGGCGAGATGTCGATCTACCTGGGCGGCGACAAGCGCATCCGCGAGACGTATCTGCCCGACCTGTGCGCCGGGAGGAAGTTCGCCGCGTTCGCGTTGACCGAGCCGAATGCCGGTTCCGATGCCGCTTCGATCAAGCTGCGCGCCACGCGTGAAGGCGACTCGTATATCCTCGACGGACAGAAGATGTGGATCACCAACGGCCCGATCGCGGATGTGATGAGCGTCCTTGCCATCACCGACCCGGCGCTCGGCGCGCGCGGCGGAGCGACTGCGTTTGTGGTCGAGACGCAGGGGGAAGGTTTCAAGGCGGGCAAGTACGAGCACAAGATGGGCCTGCACGGCTCGCCGACCTCGGCCATCACGTTCGACAATTTTCGCGTGCCGCAGACGAACGTGCTGGGGCAGGTGGGCCTGGGCTTTGTCGTGTTCATGCAGACGCTCGACATCGGGCGCGTGTCGCTCGGCGCGGCGACGCTGGGCGGCGCGCAGGCTGCGCTTCAGGCGGCGCTGGACTGGGCCAAGTTGCGCGAGCAGTTCGGCCGCCCCATCGCGCAGATGCAGAGCATCCAGTTCATGATCGCCGATATGGCCGCCGAGATCGAGGCGCTGCGCTCGCTGGTGTATCGCACGGCGTGGCTGGTCGATCAGGGCAAGCCGTTCGTCAAAGAAGCCGGCATGTGCAAGCTGCTCGGCTCGGAGATCGGTTCGCGCTGTATCGACCGTGTGGTGCAGATTCACGGCGCGCTGGGCTACAGTCGTGACTTCGATGTCGAGCGAGGCTTCCGCGACGCGCGCATCGCCGAGATTTTCGAGGGCACGAACGAGATTCAGCGCATTCTGATTGCCGAGCAGATGTTCCGAGAGGTCGGCGTCCGCATTAGGCCGTGAGGGTGACGAAGGACGAATGACCGAGGCCGAAGGACCAATGACGAACACAATCGCCTTTCGTCCTCCGCTTTCGTCCTTCGTCTTTTGTCCTTCGTCAATGAAGGAGAGATCCGTCCATGAGAATCATCGTCTGTATCAAACAGGTTCTCGATCCGCGCGGGATGACGGTGAACCGCAAGGCCGAGAAGGTCTTGGTCAACCGCGAGGAGTATATTCTCGACCCGGCCAGCAAGGCCGCACTGGTGGCGGCGGCTTCGATCAAAGCGGCGTTTGCAGCGTCGAATGGCTCTCATCCCCCGGAGATCGTGGCTGTGTCGCTTGGCCCCGATCGCGTGGACGATGCGCTGCGCGAAGCGATGGCCTTCGGCGCGGATCGGGCAATTCTGCTGAAAGACGCTGCCTTTGAGAAAGCCGATGCTTTTGTCACAGCGAACGCGCTGGCGGCGGCGATTCGCCAGGTGGGCGACTTCGATCTCATTCTGCTCGGCGCACGATCGCTCGATACCGGATCAGGCGAGATGGCGGGTCGGCTGGCGGAAGCGCTGGATTTGCTGCAAATCGCGGAAGCGGTATCGCTTGAAACGAGAGACGGTGCGGCCATTGCCGTTTGCGCGGTGGCCGAGTCGTTCGTGCAGGTGCAGGTGAGTTTACCGGCTGTCGTGTCGCTCGCCGCCGATGCATTCGACGCCGGCCATCCGAACGGCTGGCGGTTGATGGATGCCTACAAGAAATGGTCGGTCGAGATGTGGAACGCGGGCGAACTTGGCCTAAGCGCAGACGATTTGAAACCGATGGTCGTAAAGAAAGAAGATGCCTTCCCGCCAGAACGGCAACGGGGCACGCGCGTGACAGATGTGAACGAACTGGTCACGTTGCTGAAGCGCGAGCGAGTGATTTGAGTGCGGGAGTGTGAGAGCCATGACGAAACTGACGCTGCAAGAGACACCTCACGATATTTGGGTCGTAGCCGAATTGAAGGATGGAACGCCTACGCCATTGACGCTGGAGCTGACGTACGGCGCACGTATGGTCGCCGATATGATGGGTTTCTACGTGAAAGCCGCCGTGCTGGGCAGTGGATTGCCGGACGTGTCCGGTGCGTTGATCCAGGCAGGAGCGGATCGCGTGTATGTGCTCGATCATCCGGCATTGTCGGCGACGGGAGTCGCCTCTCACGCCTGGTTGGAGGCGCTGAGTGATATGTTTATGGCCCAGTCGCCGGAGTTCGTCCTGTTCGGTGCGACGCCGATGGGCGAGGCCCTTGCGCCTCGACTGGCGCAGCGCTTCGGCGGCGGCTTGATCGCGCGCTGCCTGTCGCTGAGGGTCGATGATTTTGATCGAGCATTCGTCGGTAAGCGGACTGTTTACGGCGGCGAGTATTACGAGGTCGTCGCCACATCCGGCCCGGCCCCGCAATTCGCCACCGTGTTGCCGGATTGCTTCGGGCCGCCGTATCTGGATGCGTCGCGGCTCGGGGAAACCGAGAAGGTGGAGGTGAAAGTCGGCGACGGGAGTCGCTTCTCACGGCTAGAGGTTGTTGAGTTTCAGATGCCCAGGCCAAAGCTCAAGACGGCGCGACGGATCGTATCGGTCGGGCGGCAGGTGGGCGACGTGGAGGCGGCGAAGCAGTTGGCTGCGGCAATCGGCGCGGAGTTTGCCGGCGCGCGCGAGGCGATTGACGAAGGTTACATCGACGAGCCGCAAGTGGTCGGCATCACGGGCGCGCGCGTGTCGCCCGATCTGTACATCGCGCTGGGCATTCGCGGCGATACGCAACACGCATTCGGCATTCAAGATGCGCGCTTCGTCGTGGCCGTGCATCCCGATCCCAACGCGCCGATCTTCAAGCAGGCGGATGTGGGGATGGTGGGCGATCCGGCGATAGTGGCCGAAGAGCTGCGGAAGAAGGTATCTTTAATTGGCGTCACGCCAGGGCGATGACGAACTCGCCGTTGTGGCCTAACTTCACCCGATCAGGCCCTAGCCCATCGGGTAACAGCTTGGCCGCCTGCACGGCGCGATTGAACGCCTCGTCGTCGTCCAAGCCCAGCGACTTGAGGATCGGGTTGTGGATGAACTGGCGATGCATCGATCCGGAATAAAAGCGCGTCTTGGCGACCGTGCGGACGAACTCGCGCGCGTTGGGGATCAACCGGAACGACGGCATCTCGAATCCCCGAAACACTTTCTCCATCAAGTCCAATGTCTTCTCCGGCAAGTACTTCAAGTGAGTCAGCACGATTTGCAGAAAGATGCCGTGGTGAGCGATCTCGTCCACGGCGACGATGCGGAACGCTTCCGCCGCGCCGATCTCTTTGCCGCGTTCTCGTTCTTCGGCAGCGGGCGCGGGTGGCAGACCGTACTCCTGCCGGATGCGCACCTTCATCTCCTGATAACTCACCTTACGCAAAAGACCATTTTACCGCCGAGAACGCAGAGTGCGCAGAGTGGATTTCCTGGCAAATCTCTGCGTTCTCCGCGCCCTCTGCGGTAAAATCCTGCCCGACTGCGTAAGGTGAGCTGATAATTGAAGAACGTGGCCCGCTCCTGCACCATCGAGTAAATCGTGACGCCGAGCGGCGTGTCGGCTCCTGCGTGATTCTTCACCGACCAGCGGTGCTCGCGCACCTTGTCGAGGTAGACCTCGATCTGTTCATCGGTGCGCGCGCCAGAATGCAGCAGCACCAACTCCCAGGCTGTGCTGTGCTTCAACTCTTCTGCGCCCCACTGCAATTGCAGGTTGCGGCGCGTGCGGTTGTTGCGGAATAACTCCAGGCTCTCCAGCACGTAATCGCCGACGTACTCCTCGATGCCCAGGAATCCTTCAATCAGCCGGATCGTCTCCGGGCTGAGCCGAGGCCCGTAGGCTTTCATCTCGTCGAGCGGCAAATCGTGCCAGGGTGACCAGCGGCGCTTGCAGTTGGGCATCGCTCGTTGGCATGGCTCCCTCGGCTGGATGGGGTGAGATTGGGCGCGATTATAGCACGCCATTACGCGGGCCATGCGATGGTTGCGCCGTCCGGTGATTATTCACGACTTGCCACAGAGCCACGGAGGCACGGAGAAAGCAGGTTTGAGGCTCTCTGTGTCTCCGTGCCTCTGTGGCTAATCTGACTTGTGTGTAATCACCAGTTGCGCCGTCGCTGAGGACGGGGTACACTTGGCGCATCTCTGGCCTGGATTGCTTCCCTTTGTACACGCACATTCTGTTCGACCTCGACGAGACGCTGTATCCACGCCGCACCGGGCTGATGCAGGAGATGGGCGTCCGCATTCGACGCTACCTGGTCGAGCGCATGGGCTTCTCGCCGGAAGAGGCCGAGATCAAGAAGGTGTATTACTACATGAAATACGGCACGTCGTTGCGCGGACTGATGGCCGAGGAAACAGTCGATGCGGAGGACTACCTGGCGTTTGTGCACGACATCGACATCGTGCGCTACATCCAGCCGAATCCCGATCTGGCGACCATGCTGCGCCGCATTCCACTCGCCAAAGTCGTGTTCACCAATGCGACGACCGAGCACGCCGGGCGCGTGCTGAGCGTGTTGGGCATCACCGATCAGTTCCCAGCGATCATCGACATTCGCGCGATGGACTACGTCAGCAAGCCTGACCCCCATGCCTACCGCCGCATCCTCGACCTGATCGACGCGAAGGCCGAAGCGTGCATCATCGTCGAGGATAACCCGCATAACTTGAGGCCGGCTCGAATCATGGGGATGAAGACGATCTTGGTTGATCATGCCGACTGCCAGGAGGCCGACTACTGCGTGAGCGACGTGCTGCAAGTGGGCGAAGTGGCGGCGCGCCTTCTTCAGCCTGACAAGTGATAACTGCCAACTGCCACCTGATAACTGCCAACTGATAACTGGTGACTGATGACTGATGGGTAATAAGTGATGCGCGATAAGGTAATCTCACTGGCCGAGGCAGCGGCACTGGTGCGCAACGGCGACACGCTGGCGCTCGGCGGCATGACTCTGTATCGACGCCCGGTCGCGTTTGTGCGCGAGCTGCTGCAAACCGACGTTCGCGATCTGACGCTGTTAGGCTTCACGGCATCATACGAAAGCGACTTGCTGGTGGGGGCCGGGCGGGTGAGCGCGATCCGCACCTGCTACTTCGGGCTGGAGGCGTTCGGCCTGGCGCCGATGTTCACGCAGTGGGCCACAACCGGCGACGTGCGCGTGATCGAAGAATCGGAGGGCAGCCTGGCCTTCGGTCTGCGCGCGACGATAGCGGGATTGGGCTTCATGCCGGGGCCGGGCTGGATCGGGACCGATATGCTGAAGGTGCGCCCCGACGTAAAAGTGATCGACGATCCGTACACCGGCCGGCCGGTCGCCGCATTCCCGGCGGTCGCGTGCGACGTGGCCGTCCTCCACGCGCCGATTGCCGATCGGGATGGCAACGCGCGTCTGGGCGGCAATCTGGCGATCGACCGCGAGTTGTCGATGGTGGCGCGGCACGTCATCGTCACTGCCGAAGAGATCGTCGACGCGCTCGACGCGCCGGTCGACATCGGGCAGACGTTCACCACGGCGGTTGTCCATGCGCCGCGCGGCGCGTATCCCACATCGTGCCACCCGTTGTACCCGGTCGATGGCGCGGAGATTCTGCGCTACATCGATGCGTGCGCAGCGGAGCAGTTTGACGCCTATCTTCAGGAGAAACCGAGTTCGCGTTCAGGCGGTTGAGTCTGTTCGTGTGGCGTATTCCATCTTGATGCAGCGAACGGCCTCACGCAACACGTCCCACGCCCCACGTTCCGATGCATTCCCCGCGAATCCTCATCCTGCACGCTTCCACCGGAGCCGGACATCGGCGCGCTGCCGAAGCCGTGAAGGCGGCGCTCCAAGCGCGTAACGCGACGGTCGAGGTGATCGACAGCGTGCGGCACATCCATCCTCTGTTCAAGTTAGTGTATGTTCAGGGCGGGCTGGGCATGATCACGCGGATGCCGCGCGTGTTCGGCGCGCTATACCGCATGGCCGATCGGCCGCTCGTGGATCGCCTGATGCGCCTGCCGCGCTACAGCGCGCAGCGGTTGAGCGCGCGCTCGCTGTTACGCGAGGTGCGCCGCTGCTCGCCCGAGGCTATCCTGTGCACGCACTTTCTCCCCGTCGAGCTCCTCGCCGCGTGGCGGCGCCAGGGGCGGCTGGCGCAGCGCCTGTATGCGGTCATCACCGACTTCGAGCCACACCGCATCTGGGAACATGCCGGCATCGATGCCTACTTCGTGGCGAGCGATTACGCTGCACAGCGCTTATTTGACGACGGCATCCCGCGCGATGTTGTTCACGTCACCGGCATCCCGATTCTGCTGGACTTCACCCGCCACTACGATCGGATCGCGCTGAAGACCCGTTTGGGTTTTGATCCCGACCGCCCGTTGATCCTCGCCACCGGCGGCGGGCTGGGCGCGGGGTCGATGGAGGCGATCGCGCGCGAGGCGCTGCACCGGAGCGCCGGGCCGCCGGCCGAGCAATTCGCCTTCGTCACCGGCAACAACGCCGATCTCCGCGCCCGGCTCGACCAGTTGCTGATCGGCACGGGTTGGCGCGCGCTCGGCTACGTGAGCAACATGCCGGAGTGGCTGGCCGCCGCCGACATTGCGATCGGCAAAGCGGGTGGCATGACTGGATCGGAGATTCTGGCCTCGGGTGTGCCCTTCGTCATTCCGCCGGGCGTGAAGGGGCACGAGGATCGCAACGCGGTCTATCTGCAAGCGTGTGGCGCGGCGGTGGTGACAGCCACTATCGCCGAGGCGGTTCACACGGCGCTTTCAATTGTGCGCGACCCGAATCGCCGCGAGCAGATGAGAATGGCGGCGCGTATCGCTGCCCGACCGCGCGCCGCGCACGCCATTGCCTCGGTGGTGCTGCGCGAACTGGAATGACCTTCCTGAAAACGCCCGTTTTGTGGTAAACTTACACTCGATAGGGGTAAGATTCTAAGAGACTGTCTTAAAACTCACCGCCAAGACGCGACCCCCTGAAGGGGGCAAGCGGCGCAAAGAATCCCCCAGTTGTCTTGGTGTACCTTTGTGTCTTGGTGACTTGGTGGTTAATAATCAAAGCTTTTCAGACAGGCTCTAAGTGAGGTGAGACGGTGGCGAAGACAGGTGAAAAGGCCTCCGGTGGCCGCGTGCGACACGACCCGGATAAGCTGACCAAGCATGTGTGCGCGATCACCGGCCAGCGGATCAAGTTGGGCGATCTGTACCCGGTCAAGGATGGCTTGACGGGCCGGATGATCTATTACAGCAAGAAAGCCTTCGAATCCAAATTCAAGGCTGGGTAACGCCAGCCCTGGCCGTAGGGATGCATCGAGACGCTGATCCCGCTTGGGACTGGCGTCTCGATGCATTTTGGTGTGGCGTGCGCGTCCGACCTGCACTATAATTAGGCCCAATGAATCCACGATCGTTATCTCACACGCCGTTTTTGTCGTAAGCGGCAACCGGAAAGCACGGCATGTCAAGCGCTCTTCAGGATGGCCGGTTCTATTACCCCAATCGGATGGGCCGCATCATCCTCGTGGCACTTGAAGAGGTCATGGGGCGCAATGGCGTGAATGCAGTGCTGAATCTGGCGGGCCTCAAGCATCTCATCAACAATTACCCTCCCAACAATTTCGATCGCGCGTTCTCGTTTGAGGAACTCTCGGCGGTGTTGAAGGCGCTGGAAGACCTGTACGGCCCGCGCGGTGGCCGCGCCCTGGCCATCCGCGCCGGGCGCGCCGTCTTTCGATTCGGACTGAAGGACTTCGGGCCGATCCTCGGCATTGCCGATTTGGCGTTTCGCATCATGCCGTTGAGCATGAAAATGAAGGTCGGCTTTGAGGTGTTTGCCGAGCTGTTCAACAAGTTCACCGATCAGATCGTGCGCCTGGGCGAGGATGAGAAAGCCTACTACTGGATCATCGAGCGCTGCCCGATGTGTTGGCGGCGCAAATCCGGGTCGCCGGCCGGGGCGCTGGCCGCCGGCATTTTGCAAGAGGGCCTGTACTGGCTGACGGGTGGCAAGAACTTCCAGGTGGAAGAGATTGAGTGCATCGCGTGTGGCGCGCAGCAGGGGCTATTCATCATCGATAAACGACCGCTTGATTAATGCGAGGAGGAGTGTCATGGAAGATCGACCGATGCCCAATGCCAACCTGCGCCTGCTGTTGGTGGCGCTGCAAGAGGTGATGGGCGAGAATGGGCTGAAGGCCGTGCTCAAGCAGGGCGGTTTGGAACGGTACATCGACAACTTCCCGCCCGACGATACGAATCGCAATGCGAAGTTCAGCGAGTACGGTCAAGTCCAGCAGGCGGTCGAGAGCTTTTATGGCGGCCCGCGCGGCGCGCGGGCGATGATGCGCCGCGCCGGGCATGCCACCTTCCAACACACGCTCAAGTCGCGGCCGGCGATCCTGGGACTAGTCGGCGTGGCGATCAAGGTGTTGCCCGAAGGCACGCGCATGAAGTTCATCCTCGATCGCATCGCCAAGGCTTCGACCGACGAAGTCAACCTGCCGGCGCACGTCGAGGAGCACGAGGATCATTTCCTCTTTGTGGCCAATGCCTGCACCTGCGTCTTCCGCAGCCGCGATCCCAAACTCGGCCCGTGCTGTTTCGTGACCGCCGGCGTGTTGGAAGCCGCCGTCGAATGGGCGACGGGGAAGCATCACACTGTGAAGGAAGTCTCGTGCCTGCAAAACGGCGACGACGCCTGCCGCTACCGCATTGAAAGGGCATCGGACTGAGGTGAGCCGTCGCCCGGAGTCAAACTCCGGGCTGAAGGCGTGGAAATCGGCTTCAGCCGATTGTCCAGCAGCCCGGTTGATTGGGCTTTCACGCTATACTGCGCGCGGTCACAAGTTGCGCTTTTTGCTGCTCAGAGCCCGCGTCCACGCGGGCGTCTATCCTGATCGACCGCGAGGACGCGGTCGGTGAGCAAAACCGCAGATTATTCCCGCGTCGAGTATATCAGCCGGACGGTTCACCGCCCGGCGTTGATCAGGACGCCGCGCCTGACTTTGGAGAGGCGCCGGGTGCACAAACCAGGCCCCATCCTCAAATCGAGGGTGGGGTTTTTCATTTCTTGGGAACAGTTCGAATGGTTGCGGCGTTTATTGAGGTAGATAGAAGGGAAAGCGGGGAGGTCAAAATGGAACTGGTGCTCGTAATGATGCTCGGCTTTATGATTCTATCCAGTCGCTCGAAGGGCGAGAAGCGCGCAGACGTGGGCCTGGTCGAATTGGTGCTGGCCGCGGTTTTCCTGCTCTTCGTCTTCGGCCAGGCGACCGGGTGACAAAACACGAGAGCGTTCGGCAATTGCTTCACGCCTGTCGCCCGACGATGCCCACTCCGCTGCGCTACGGGGTGCTTCGCAAAATCGTCGGGCTAATCAAGAAAAGCCGGATCAATCCGACTGAAGCGGCAAGCAGCCTGCTTCAGCAGGCTTCGCTTTTTTAGCCCGGTGATTCATCACCGGGCGCTGCCCGCGAATTACCGAATGCTCTCAAACACCGCAGACGCCGAAGGCGAGCCGAGCGCACAGAGCAGTTTGAGAAATCTCTGCGACCTCTGCATCTCTGCGGTGAAATCTCTCTCAATGAACCGCGCCAACTCGTCTAAACCATCACCGCAGCCTTCCGAATCTCAACCGCGCCGGTCAGGTCATAAGTCATCGCGCCGGTAATCTTCACCGGCACGAACTCGCCGATCGGCGCCTCGCCTTCTAAAATCACCATCCCGTCGATCTCCGGCGCGTCCCGATACGAGCGCCCCAGCGTCAACCCGTCGCCCTGGCCTTCGATCAACACGTCGAGCGTCTTGCCGACCTGCGCTTGATTGCGCGCCAGCGCGATGTGCTGCTGCAACGCCATCAACCGATCGTAGCGCTCGTCCTTGACCTTCTGCGGCAGATGCCCCTCGGCGCGGGCCGACTCGGTCGTCGGCTCGTAGGAATACTTGAAGCAACCGACGCGATCGAACTGCATATCCTCGACGAACCTCAGGAGCGCCTCGAACTCTTCCTCGGTCTCGCCGGGGTATCCGACGATGAACGTCGTGCGGATGGCGATGTCGGGCATCGCCGCGCGCAACTTGCCCAGCGTGCGATACACCCAGTCGATGTTGGCCGGGCGGCGCATACGCTTCAGTGTTTCCGGGTGGCCGTGCTGGAGCGGGATGTCCAGATAGTGGCAAATCTGCGGTCGCGTCGCCATCACCTCGATTAGCCGATCGCTGGCCGCGCCGGGGTAGGCATACATCAAGCGAATCCACTTCAGTTCGGGCGCGGCCTCACAGATCGATTCGAGCAGACCCGGCAACCCGTCCCTGATGCCGAGGTCGTGGCCGTAGTCGGTGGTGTCCTGCGCAATGAGGATCACTTCGCGCACGCCGTCTTTGACCAGCGCGCGCGCATCGGCGATGATCGATTCCGGCGGTCGGCTGACGGCGGTGCCCTTGATGAGCGGGATCGAACAAAAGGCGCACGGCCTGCGGCAGCCGTCGGCGATTTTGATATAGGCGCTGGCTCCGGCCACCGAGGCGCGCACGACGCCCGGCCCGGCGGGGTCCGCCCCGACGACCCTGGCTTCGTCGGGCAAGTGATACAGCGGCTCGGGATGCTTCCGCCCGCGCAGACGATCGACGAACTCGACGATGTCCATCCAGCGCCGTGTGCCGATCACGCCATCGAGGCCGGGCACTTCTCGAGCCAGTTTCGGCCCCCACAGTTGCGATAGACAACCCGCCGCGATGAGCATCTGGTGCTTCGACTTGGACTCGGCCAGCTCGCGCAGCGAGCGAATCGACTCCTCGCGCGCCGGGCCGATAAAGCCGCACGTGTTGACGATGAGGATCGACGCCTCGCCCGGATCCGTCACGGCCCAATAGCCCGACCGATCGAGCAGCTGGGCCATGCTGTCCGAGTCGACCGTGTTCTTGCTGCAACCGAGTGAGAGCAGGTAATACTTGTTCAAAAACACGCTCTTACGGCGAAGGTGTGGGCGGTGTCTCAGGCGTGGATGGAATCGCGGTGGGTGCAGGCGTGACTTCTCCCTCGGCCCCCCACGCGCGGACGACGACGCGGTTGCGCGGCCCCAACACGCCGACCGGCTGGCCGTTCACATCCACCTCCAGCGCCGCGCCGTTGCCGGTCTCGACAATGATCTGCTGGTCGCCGTGCCAGGTCTGCGCCTGGCCCGGTTCAAGGATACCCTCGAACGCGGTGAGGCCGTCGTGTGACACGCGCACCCACACGTGCTCGTTCGATGTCAGCGTCAATGATACACCCGTGGTCGCGGCGATCGCCGGTGTGGCTTCAGGGGCCTGACTGATCGATAAGGGCGCGCTCGGAGGCAAGGTGGCGGTCGGAGCCGGCGCTTCGCCGCCGAAGGCGCGGATGAGCAGGAACCCGCCGATGGCGAACAAAAGGATCGTGCCGATGATGAGCACGGGCAGCGGCACGGGCAGCGGTGCCGGCGAGGGCGCAGGCGCGGGGCCGGATCGCGCCGGGACAACCGATCGGGTTGGAGCCGGTCGATTGGCTTCGGCGGTTCGCTGCCGTGCATCGGCTGCGCTGGCCACGCCGTCGAGCCGGGCCAGCAGGGTATCCGGATCAAGCCCGACGTGACCGGCATACGAGCGGACAAAACCGCGCGCCTGCACCGGGCCGGGCAGGTCCTCGAAGCGATTCGCTTCGATCGCCTCGAGGTAGATGCGCTTGATGCGCGTCGCCTTCTGAATCTGTTCCAGATTCAAGCCGCGCGCTTCTCGCGCTTGCTGCAATTGACTGCCGATGTCACTCATGGTTCGGTTGTGCAAAGCAAAGCCATCGGCGAGCGCGGCGGGCCGATGGCTTTCCCATACCGGCGCAGAGGCTTACGCCCTCAGCAGGTCGCGCATATCGCCGTGGAACCGGCGCAGAAACCGCCGAAGCTCCTCCACCTCGGCGCGATCGATCGGTGTGTCGGGCGCGTCTTCGATCTGGGCCACGACCAGCCCGCGCGTCAAGCAGGTGTGGCACACGACATCCAGCAGCCATTCGTCCGGTCGTTGATCGAGCACGGCTACGTCGTCGGGATGGAAGGCTTGCCCACAGTGCGGGCAGCGCACGGTATCGATCAGGCGTTGGACGGCGGCGGCTTCCAGTGTCGTCATCGTTGAACTTTAGGCTTCGGTGGTTTCTTCGAGCGCGATCTCGGCAGGTTCGGCGGTGGCTAGCAGATCGCGCTCGACCAGCACGTCGAAGGATGGGTTGAGATCGGTCGCCAGGTGCACACGCACGGGATGCAGGCCCAGACTGCGGATGGGTTCGCGCAGATCCAGCTTGCGCTTGTCAACGCTCACACCCACGACCTGCTCGAGCGTCTCGACGACCTGCTTCGGCGTGATGGACCCATACAACTTGCCGGCTTCGCTGGCGCGCGCCTTGAACTTCAACGTCACGCCCTTGAGTTTCTCCGAGACGGTCGTGGCCTCGGCGGCGAGTTGCGACTGGCGCTTTTCTTCAGCCTTGCGGATGGTCTCCGCCTGCTTCAGCGTGCCGGCTGAGGCGAAGACGGCCAGACCTTGCGGAATCAGATAATTGCGCGCGTACCCGTCGGCCACCGACTTGACCGTGCCGGCCTTGCCGAGCTTCTCGACGTCGCGCGTGAGCAGCACCTTCATATCTTCTATACACTCCCTGTACGATGTCTGAGCGGCGCTATCATACCTCAGGTTGGGCGAGATCGTCAAATCGTGCTGACCCTACTCGGCTCACCTGCGCTGCACCAAGCGGTGCAC
This sequence comes from Anaerolineae bacterium, assembly GCA_036514635.1. Taxonomy (GTDB): domain Bacteria; phylum Chloroflexota; class Anaerolineae; order Fen-1058; family Fen-1058; genus DASSFZ01. Next base: position 17,000 of record DATBWU010000113.1, read on the forward strand.
TGTTCCGACGGCTCAATGGGTGTTTCAAGGTGGTCGATGCAACGAATCTGCAACAGATAAACGGATACGACCCGTGCACTGGCACGTCCGTCGGAAATTCGTTTACGGGAGCACTGCACCCGCCGCAGGCGTGTGTTCGTTGCCCATCCGATGCATCGGTTCCTCACCTCCTTGAAATCCAGGAAGAGCGTTCAGAAAAACCCTGCTCACCGACCGCGTCCCCGCGGTCGGCGCGCCCGCGAGGACGCGGACTTTGAGCGAATGTGACATGGGTGAACTATGCACACAGGGGCTATTGCGGAAAGGCGTGACTTTGGTATACTTCGATCAAACTGATTCAACGAGGTCAAGCGAATGGCAGTGAACTCTGCGATCGATATGACTGAAGTGAAAGCTCGACGCAATAAGAAGGTGTCGGTGGTGGTGCGCTCGGCGCGACCGGCGTGGATCATCGATGTGAACGAGTACCCTGAGTCGCAGAGAATGGTGTTCGATCTGGTTTTCCGCCCGTATCCAGGCCGTGGCTGGTATCGACGCCGCTACGAATACGACGGTGAGGCCGACGTGCTGCATCATCGCGGCGAGGTCGGCATGCCCGAATCCGAGCTCCGCACACTGCCGGCCGAAGCCGGGTTCCACTGGTGATTGCACACCAGTCGCTTTTTCACCGCAGAGGCGCAGAGGACGCTGAGAAAAACCTGGAATACTCTGCGCTCTCAGCGTCTCTGCGGTGAGATGTGTGTCATCACCAGCCTCCCTCATCCGTTCCGAAACGCCCTCGCCCGCATCACCTGCTTCTCATAGACCGCCATTTCGTGTTGCATACGCGCATCGTCCCAGCCCAAGCGTGCCCCCATGTCGGCGGCGATGAGGCCCGCCTGTAACAATGCCCCGTCATTCGTCTCATACATCAAGTGCGTGCGCCGCATCATGAAATCGCACAGCGTCATCGCCATTTCGTGCTCGACGGCGTAAGCCGCTTCAGCGCGCAGGTAGGGCAGGCCGGAGACGATCGGCTCGTTCGCGCCAAGTCGCAGCACTTTGGCAAGGTCTGCGCCGTAGGCCTCGACGAGGTGCCTGGCGACCTTCTCCGGCAGATCGGGCAAAACGATTTCGCCCGGCGCGGCAAGTGGCAGGTTGGGCGTCCGGCTGGACGCCTTGGGCGGCATCCCGAAGTCGCGGAGCAGTTTGGTCTGCACCCGATCGACCAACTGCTCGGCCATCGCGCGATGCGTCGTCAGTTTTCCCCCGGCGATGGTGATCAATCCCGATTGGCTTTCGACCATAGCGTGCTCGCGCGATACCGCCGATGGACTGCCATCGTTGGCGGCGATGAGCGGGCGCACGCCCGCGTAGGCACTGATGACGTCCGGCTCGTCGACGCGCGCTTCGGGCATCAGGTCATGAACGCACTCCAGCAAGTAAGCGCAATCGGCCTGCGCAGCGGCGACCTCTTCCAGCGGCCCGGCGTAATCGGTGTCGGTCGTGCCGATGAGGGTGAAATCACCCCACGGGATGACGAACATGGCGCGATTATCGCACCGTGATCGCAGCACGATGCCGTGCTCGACCGGCAGTTTTTCGCGCGGCACGATCAGGTGCGCGCCTTTAGTCGGGCGCAGCATCGGGCGGCCGGCGGCGGCGTCGAGGCCCAGCACCCGATCGACCCACGGGCCGGCGGCGTTGACGACGGCGCGCGCCTTCACCTCGATTGCGTTGTTCGCCAACACGTCGCGCACCTGCGCGCCCATCACTTTGTTTCCGGCTTTGAGCAGGCCGACGGCCTCCGCGTAGTTGGCGGTGATCGCGCCGGCGTGATGCGCGGCTTTCGCGGTGAGCAGCGTCAGGCGTGCGTCGTTGGCCGTCGCGTCGTAGTAGTGACCCGCGCCAGCGACATCCGGCGTGACGATCAGCGGCTCAACTTGAGCCAGTTGCTGCGAGCGCAGCATTCGATGGACGGGTGTGCCGCGCCCACCCCGGATCGACATCAGGTCGTATAGCCACAGGCCGAGCGACAGGAGTCGATAGGGCGGATAGCGCCGTCGATAAACGGGGTAGATAAACGTCAGGGGCTTCACCACGCGCGCTGCATTTCGCAGCAGACGCGCACGCTCGGCGACGGATTCGCCGACCAGGCCGAACTGGTAGTGTTCGAGGTAGCGCAGGCCGCCGTGGATCAGTCGTGACGAGCGCGACGACGTGCCCGAAGCGAAGTCCTCTTTCTCGATCAGCGCAACGGTATAGCCGCGCAGTGCGGCATCGCGTGCAGCGGCCGTGCCGGTGATGCCGCCGCCGATGATCAAGATATCAAACCACTCACACGCCATGTGTTCCAGGTGCTCGACGCGCATCGAGGCGGAGAAAGGTCTGGGCGAAGGCGATTGGCTCACGAGTAACCCGGTTGGTTAGTTGGTTGGATGGTTAGTGGGATGGATGGTTCGTTGGCTGGTTTGTTAGTTGGGTGGCGGGTTGTCTGCCGGCCTGGTCTTCGCGGCGCATCCACAGTGCGAAGACGATCGACAGTGCAGTGAAGTAGATCGCCCAGCCGGGGACCCACATGATGCCGCCCGCCGTCGCCTGATCACCCAGCACGCTGGTATCCCACAAACGCGGCGCTTGCGCGTAGGTCAGGTAGATGGGCTGTTGCGCGAAGGCGAACACCGCACCCAGGATGCCGCTGGGGATCACGTACAGGAACAAATACAGCACCTGCGCCAGCGGATGAAAGCGCGGATACTGGCCCGCCGGATCGATGACTGAGTACCAGGCCATGCAGCCGGTGAGCATGAAGCACAGGTGCTCGGCGATGTGGACGATAGGGTCGCGCAGCGCGGCTTCGTATAGCGCCGGAAAGTGCCAGGCGATTAGCACAGCGTTGAAGGCGATGAAGGCCAATACCGGATGCGTGAGGAATTTGACCAGCCCTCCGATGCGCAGCGAGTCGAGCACTCGCTGCATCATCCAGCGCGGGATGCCGAGCAGGATCAGCGGCGGCGCGACCATCGCCAGCAGGATGTGCTGCACCATGTGCACCCAGAACAGAAACCGCTCGCCGATGTAGTCGATGGGCGACATGAGCGCGAGGGCGATGACGAACACACCGGCGGCGAAGAATACCACGTGGCGACGGGTGATCGCTGTGCCCCACAGCCCGCGCCGATGAAGATAGAGCGTGGCGTAGGTGTACGCGCCGATCAGCGCAAGCAACCCGAGCACGATGCTGGGGTCGAAGCGCCAGACGTTGATGTCGATAGTTGACTGGGTAGGCATCTAACCCCCATGAAAACTCCGAGCCGGAGTGCCGGCTTCAGCGGACAAATTCATCACCCCACGATTCAGCGATCCATCCGGATCGAATGTCGCCTTCAGCGCGCGCATTGCCTCGACGCCTAACTCGCCGTGCTCGCGCGCCAGCCATTCGGCGTGGTCGCGGCCGACGCCGTGGTGATGGCTGAGTGCTCCAGTGTGAGCGAGGATCGCTTCGGTCGCCGCGCGCTTGACTGACCACCACTGCGTGATCGGGTCGCCGGCCTGTTTGCCGAGGAAGGTGACGTACAGCGATGCACCGTCGCGATAGGCGTGCGAGACGTGCGCCATCACGAATGGCTGCGAGCCTGTGGCGCTGATCGCATCCGTCAGCGCGCGGTTCAACGCACTGAATAGATTCAGCAGGTTGCTCCACGTCGTCGCGGTCTCCAACGTGTCGATCAGGATACCACGGTCGAGTAAGTCATCGCGCAAATAGGGCAAAGCGAATCGCTCGTGGAGCCACGATCGGCCGACGCTCCGTCCGAGGTTCGTCCCGCCGTGCGACTGGCACACTTCGAGCGCGGCCTTCTTGGTCTTCTCGACGCGCTGCTCTTCGCCCTCGATGCCCAACACCATCAGGCCGCTTGAGGCGAGATCGTAGCCGCGCCGCCGAATCAACCACTGCCCGGCGCGCAGGCGCAACCGCGCCCGGCGCGTAGTTGGCGCACGGGTCAGCGCGAGCGAAGCGCCGGTCTCGTTGCCGTCGGACAGCCGCGCCATCGCCACTCCGATGTCCCGCTGCATCAGCTCACGGATCGCATCGACGCCGTCCTCGAACGAATGAAACAGCACGCCGCGATAGTCGCGCGCTTCGGGCAGCGGTCTCACGCGGACGGTCGCCTCGACGATCACACCGAACACACCCTCGGAGCCGATCAGCAGTTGCAGCACGTCCGGCCCGGTCGCCGACGCCGGCAGTGGCTTCACGTCGACGACGCCGCGCGGCGTGATGACGCGCACGCGCTCGACCATGTCTTCGATCTTGCCGTAGCCGATGGAGGTCTGGCCGGCGGAGCGCGTGGCGATCCAGCCGCCGAGCGAGGAAAACTCGAACGACTGCGGGAAGTGGCCGAGCGTGAAGCCTTCGGCGTTGAGTGATGCTTCGAGGTCGGGGCCGGAGATGCCACACTGAATAGTAGCGGTGTGAGAGGTCTTATCGACGGCAAGCATGCGGTTCAAGCGAGTGAGGTTGAGGGTGACGTTGGGTTGGTTGGATGGATGGTTAGTTGGATGGTTGGTTAGTTGGATGGTTGGCTCGACGCCGCCGGTGACGCTGCTGCCGCCGCCGAAGGGAATGACGTGCCAGTGCTTTTGGGCTGTGCAGGTGAACAGTTCGGCAATTTGCGCCTCATCGGTCGGGTAGACGACGGCATCGGGCGGATGGGTCACCTCGCCCCGGCGAATGCGGATCAGGTCGCGGTACGATTTGCCGTATGCGTGCAGGACGCGGCTCAACCGATCCACGCACACACCATCATCGCCAAAGATACGGCGCAGATTGGACAGATCGTCTGGCGAAAGTTGCGAGTCGGGCAGGGCGATCGCGTCGAGCGCGACGGGTGGGCAAATCACCTTGCTGCTCACGCCGAGTCGATCCTGCACCAGCGGCCAGAAGTTCGGGCGGCGGCTCAGATCGTAGGCTTGATCGAGTGTGCCCCAGCCCCACCAGCGGAGGGATGAGGGATGCGGGATGCGGGATGAAGAGACTTGAACCATATTGGCGTGATGCGTGAAACGTGATCAGCGATACGCCCCGTCAATCCGCAACCAACAATCAGAAACCCGCAATCGTCTATACCAGCAATGTGTAGCCGCCGTCCACCACGATCGTCTGCCCGCGAATCATCTCGGCGGCAGGCGTGCACAGGAATGCCACGACGTTGGCGATGTCCTGTGGCGTAACGATTCGGCCCGCCGGCGCGCGCTCGGCTGCGCTGACGAGCACGTGGCCATCCTGGAGCGATCGGAAGTGCTTGAGCGCGTCGGTTTCGACGATGCCGGCCGAGACGC
>DATBWU010000114.1:0-2606 GCA_036514635.1 Anaerolineae bacterium
CTGCTGAAGCAGGCTGCTTGCCGCTTCAGCCGGATTGATCCGGCTTTTCTTGATTAGCCCGACGATTTTGCGAAGCACCCCGTAGCGCAGCGGAGTGGGCATCGTCGGGCGACAGGCGTGAAGCAATTGCCGAACGCTCTCACCTTCGCCGAGAAGTGTTGAGCCATTGGCAAGCGTCTCCTACTGGGCCTCGAGAAGCGGATTGGGGAGCGCGTTTGCGCCGGCGCTATCCGGCGTGGCCGGCGGTATAGCCGCCGCGCGGGTGACGATAAACGTCGCCCCATAGTCGCCGAAAGATGAAGCATAAATCCAGACAGAGAGGCTCTACCTCCACGAAGGCGCTCTCGCGTCGCGACGTCCTCTATCTGACCCTACAGGGATTGACCGCGATGACCCTGCTGAGTCGCTGCGCTGCACCTCTCCGACAAGAGGGAGGTGGAAGTGCCACTCCAGAAAGCACACGAGAGGCCACTTCAATCCCTTCCTCATCACCTGCGCTTTCGACCCCAGAAGCGGCCGCCAGTCCGCTCGATGCCAAGATCGGGCAAATGCTGATGGTGGGCTTCCGTGGCCTGGAGGTGGATGATGAGCATTTCATTGTAAAAGATATTCGGCAGCGACATTTAGGCGGAGTCGTCCTGTTCGATTACGATATCCCCACCCAGCAGCCGGTGCGTAATGTCGCTTCGCCTTCCCAATTGAAGGCACTGGTCGCCTCCCTCCAATCGGCTTCGGCCCTGCCTCTGCTGGTTGCGATCGATTACGAAGGCGGTAGGGTGACACGTCTGAAGGAAGAGCACGGTTTCCCGCCGACCATGTCGCATCAACACCTGGGGGCGCTCAACGATCTGGAGCAGACTTACGCCCAAGCCGCGTCGATGGCCGAGACGCTGGCGGATTTGGGGATTAACCTCAATCTGGCCCCTGTCGTCGATCTCTGCATCAACCCCGACAATCCGATCATCGCCCGATACGAGCGGTGTTTCTCCGCTGACCCCCAGATCGTGATCGACCACGCCCTCCGCTTCATCCAGGCTCACCACGAACGAGGGATACGCTGCACGCTCAAGCACTTTCCCGGCCACGGCAGCTCGAGCGAAGATTCGCACGAGGGACTCGTGGATGTCACCGGCACGTGGTCGCAGGTCGAGTTGGAGCCTTATCGCCACATCATTCGCGCCGGGCAGGCCGGCGCTATCATGACCGCTCACGTCTTCAACGCCCAACTCGATAGCGATTTCCCCGCCACCCTTTCTCAAACGACCGTCACGGGCATCCTCCGAGAAGAACTCGGTTACGAGGGCGTGGTGATCTCCGACGATATGCAGATGGGAGCGATCACCAATTCCTATGGCTTTGAAACGGCGATCCAGAAAGCCCTGGAGGCGGGCGTGGATATCCTCGCCTTTGCCAACAACTCGGTATACGAGGAAGACATAGCGGCCCGGGCGATTGAGGTCATCAAGCGACTGGTGGAGGCCGGTGTGATCGGCGAAGAGCGCATCACCGCATCGTACCAGCGCATCCAGCGGCTCAAGACGAGAAGTGCCTCGGAGCGTTACGCTTTCGCTACCGGATGCCGTAGCACGGTCTTCAGCCGCTCCGGCTTGGCGCGGCGCGGATCGCCCAGATAGATCTCGTGATGTTTGCCTCGCAGCTGATAGCCGTTCTCGCGCGCGAAGGCGTGCATCTTCTCGATAGTCGCCGGTTCTTCCGCGTATGGCCCGACGTGCATGATCTGCACAGACGGCCCTTCGTGAAAGCGCTCGAGGCGCAGATGGTCGAGAGCCGGGCCGCCCCTGCCCTTCGTTCTGAGTTGCTCCAACGCCTCCTGGAACATCTCGGCCGTGATGTGGTCCGGCTGCATCATCATCATCGTCCAGCGCCACGGCTCCTTCTTCGCAAAATCGAACTGGCCCGAATCGACCCACCACACCCCTTCCAGCGCCATGATGGTGTAATCGATCGGGTTTCGCTTGCGCAGCTTCGACATGAACTTCAGCGTGAACGAGGTGCCGTACAGCGCCTGGAAGGCATGTTGAAACGCCGTGGACGTGTCAGGCGTCTCGCCCGGTTCGATCACGCCGTCGATCATGACGAAGTTGAACTCGGGCACGTCGACGATCGTCGCCTGTTTGGCCGAAGGTTGATAGAGATGTTTGTACTGCTTTCTGAGATCGAGTTTCTGAGCCATAGCGCGGCCTCCTACCGCAACGGAATCTATTGGACGCAGACCCGCACTGCCCGCTGCCGCAGGCAGTAGGGCAAGTGTGAACGCGGATTTACGCTGATTTTGATTTGTCTGCGTTCATCCGCGTAATCGGCGTCCAAAAATCTTCGCGGTCGTGATAGTTTCCCAAAGGGAATACCTTAGGAGCCGTCAAGGAATTAGTCCGCCTGTCACCCTGAGAACTCCACATCGCCGGGTGGCGATATGCTTGAAGTCAGAAACTTGCGCGGCGTGGCCGCGCGGCGATGAATTCGCCGCGCTACGCCGCTGCGCCTAATGAATCGGGCTAGTCGGATTCATCCGACGCTGGGGGGTAGCCCGCCGAGTTCATCGGCGGGGCGGGCGCACGCTGGCAACGGCCCAAGTTTCTGGGTAG
>DATBWU010000115.1:0-8521 GCA_036514635.1 Anaerolineae bacterium
AGAGCGAGCTCGACTATGTGCTGGCGGGGAAGGGAAAAGATATTCCTATCACCGTCGTATGCGATGTCTATGCCGAGGACCGAAAGAACAACAAGAAGTATACCTTTGAGTTGAAAGCGCCTTTGCCCAACAGCGATCAGACTAAGGTCAGCAAAGAGAAATTGCTCAAGCTCTATAGTATGGAGCCTCGCCAGATCGACGCGGCTTACTATGCTCTTCCTTACAACCCTTACGGTCGAAGAGAGAATTATTCTTGGAGTTTCCCGGCGCGATGGTTCAACATGAGGGAGGACGAGGTCGTACTGATCGGAGACGAGTTCTGGGAAAAGATCGGCGGACTGGGCACTTATCGGGCATTCATCGATGCTGTCAATGAAATTGGCCCGAAGTATAAGGACAGGATTTACAGGGAGTTCTTGGGTATTGAGCCTCCTGTTCATGCCGATAAAAAGACGCTGTGAGTGCAGTTGGCTCTCGTCACAGAGACACCCCAAGACGCAGAGACGAACACGCGAAGGGCTATCATGCGAAATCTTGAAGAAATCATATACTCTCTCAACATTGAAGATATTCAGACCATTGCGGAAGAGAACCTAGAGAGGCATCTGACCGAGGAGGAGTTGAACCTGGTGATTGACAACCTTCCTGGGTACATTGATTGGGGAGGCGCGATTTCCTCGGCGATAAGAGAAGTACTCTTCAAGATGCGGGAGGCTGATCAGAAAAAACGGCGCTCATAGGGCTTGTGCATCTACACTTCATACAACGAGGCCACCTGATCCAGGTGGCCTCGGCTATTGTGTGCGAGTTCCTGTCGCGCTAGTTGTGGGAGGCCTTGACCGGCTCGGCCTCGCGCGGCGCGTCGATGCCCGCCGCCCGGCCGGCCACGAGTGCAGCCGCGCCGGCCGCGCGCGAATCGGCCGGCTGCAACACCTCGTCGATCACGCCGAGCTCGACCGCGAGCTGCGGCGTCATGTAAAAATTGCGGTCGGTGTATTTGGTGATCTGCTCGTCGTTCAGCTTGGTGTGCTTCTTGAGGAGAGCGTTGAGCAGGTCGCGCATGCGCAGAATCTCGCGCGCCTCGATCTCGATGTCGGTGGCCTGGCCCTGCACGCCGCCCAGCGGCTGGTGCAGGTGGATCGTGGCGTTGGGCAGCGCCAGGCGCTTGCCCTTGGTGCCCGCCGTCAGCAGGATCGTGCTCATGCTCGCCGCCAGCCCGACGGCGATCGTCATCACCGGGGCCTGGATGTACTGAATCGTGTCGTAGATCGCCAGGCCGGCGTTGATGACGCCGCCGGGGCTGTTGATGAACATTTGAATGTCGCGCTCCGAGTCTTCCTGGTTCAGCCACAACAACTGCGCGACGATCACGTTGGCGACCTGATCGTTGATCGGCGTGCCGAGGAAGACGATGCGGTTTCGCAGCAGCAACGAGTAGATATCGAAGGCGCGCTCGCCGCGCGCGCTCTGCTCGATGACCATTGGAATCAAAGAGGTCGGAGAGACCATGCTATTTCCCTTTCTGGTGTGAACTCCGGGAAGTCAAGTTGAAAGATGTATATCCCGGTCGAGGTCGAACGTCAAGGCCAGTGACTCAGCGGTTATTCTGACTGAGTCTGAATGCTCGCCGACCGCGTCCGCGCGGTCGGCCCGCGCGGACGCGGGCCTGGAGCACTTGTGGATAATCACCAGCAGTGCCTCTGCGGTTATTCTGACTGAATCTCCGGTTGGATCGGCTCCGGCGCTTCGCCTCTGGCGATGGCGGCCAACCGATGGAGTGCCTTTTGCGTCAACAATTCGATCTCCAGGCGGCGCTTGCCATCCTTGGTCGAGAGGGTGCGGATCACATCCTGGGCACGCTGGCCGTAGGCGGCGCCGGTCGCCTCGATCCGGCGATCGACCTCGGACGCATCGACACGGAGATTTTCCAGCTCGACGATGCGGGTGAGCAGCAGGCTGTGCCGGATACGCGCCTCGGCGGTCGGGCGCATCTCGGCGCGGTACTCGTCGCGCGTCTTGCCCAGCACCTTGAGATACTCGTCCAGCGTGAGTTTCTGATCGCGCAGGCGCTTATCGGTGCGCTCGAGCATCGCGTCGAGTTCCTCTTCGACGATGAGCGGTGGAAACTCGATTTGGGCGGTGTTCAGCAGTCTCTCGATCACCTTATCGATGTAGGCCGATTCGGCTTCGCGCTTCTTGGCGTCGGCGATGTCTTTCCGGATCGCGTCGCGCAGCGCATCGATCGTCTCGAAGTCGCCGACGGTCTGGGCTAGCGCATCGTCCAGTTCGGGCAGCGTGCGCAGGCGCACCTCCTTCACCGTCACCTCAAACTCGGCGGTCTTGCCCGCGAACTCGCCGTATTCGTCTTGTTCATTCGGCACGCCCAGGCTGAACGATTTCTCGTCGCCGGCCTTCAGGCCGATGAGTTGCTCCTCGAAGCCGGGAAGCACCTGCACCGTATCGTCGAGGCGCTCCTTCTCCATCACAATACTCGCATCCTCTCGGTTGAAAAACGGCTTGCCCTCGACGGTCGAATGGAGGTCGATCGTCGCGACGTAGCCCCAATCGAGCGCCGTGCCCTCGGCGGCCGGCTCGATGATGGCGTGCCGCTCGCGCAGGTGTGCGAGTTGATGATCGATTTCGTGATCTTCGACGGGCGGCTCTTCAAACGGAACGCGCAGGCTGCGATAATCGCCAACGTCCACCGTGGGCGCCAGCGAGACGATCATCTTGAGCACCAGGTTCGGTTCGGCTTGAAAGTCTTCCATCTGGCCGGGGCCGTAAGGCTCGATGTTCTCCTGCTCCAGCGCTTCGCGATAGACCTGTTGGCCGAGGTCGTCGAGCGCTTCCTCGAGCAGCGCGCCTTTGCCAAACATTTGCTCAATAATGTGGCGTGGGGCCTTGCCTTTGCGGAAGCCCGGAATGTGGGCCTTCTGGGCGATGCTCTTGGCGGCCTTCGCCAGTGCCGCTTCGACACGCTCCGGCTCGACTTCAATCGTCAGCGCGATCTGGCGGTTGTCTCGGGGTTCAGTCGTAACCTTCACATCCACCTCTTCAATCGGAATCGTCCAAGGTGCCGGAGGCGGGACTTGAACCCGCACGCTGTTGCCAGCACAGGTTCCTAAGACCTGCGTGTCTGCCATTCCACCACCCCGGCGCAGCCAGGATTATACCGCGTTCGGATTGCGCCGCAAGAGGGTTGGAGAGTTGGATGGTTGATTGGATAGTTCGAGGGTTGGATCGCGGATTCGCTGGCCCGCTGGATCAGCCGGGCAACTGGTAGGCGCACAGGGCGCAGTGTATAATCCCGTCATAATGTGAACGTGTGATTACGTTTTACGTTTCACGCTTTTAATGGCGTGCAAAACGTAAAACGTGAAGCGTGAATCATGTTCGACCTCATCGGCAAGAAACTCGGGGCATACGAAATCGGCGAGCCGGTCGGCCAGGGCGGCATGGCGACGGTCTATAAAGCCTACCAGCCCAGCATGAACCGCACAGTCGCCATCAAAGTGCTGCCGCCGCAACTCGCGCAGAACGCCACCTTCCTCGCGCGCTTTCGGCGCGAGGCGCAGGTCATCGCGCATCTGGAGCACGCGCACATCTTGCCTGTGTACGATTATGGCGAGAGCGATGGCAGCGTGTACATCGCCATGCGCTACCTCGACAGCGGGTCGCTGCAAAAGCGTATCGATGCCGGGCGCATGCCGCTGCGCGACATCCACAAGCACCTCACACAGATCGCGTCCGCGCTCGATTACGCTCATCAGCAGGGTGTCGTCCACCGTGACATCAAGCCCACCAACGTGCTGATCGACCGGCAGGGCGACGCCTTCCTCACCGACTTCGGCATCGCCAAGATGGTCGAAGGGACGCTGGACCTGACCGGCACGGGTGTGATCGGCACGCCGCAATACATGTCGCCGGAACAGGGACAGGGCCTAGAGGTCGATGGCCGCAGCGATGTTTATTCGCTTGGCATCGTGCTATACGAGATGCTCACCGGCCGCCTGCCCTTCGAAGCCGAGACGCCGCTGGCCGTCGTCGTCAAGCACATCACTGCGCCGTTGCCTCCGGCCCGTACTTTCGCGCCCGATCTGCCGGAGGCTATCGAGGCGGTGCTGAACAAGACGCTGGCAAAGAAGCCGGAAGATCGATACACAACAGCGGGCGAGCTTGCCGCCGCGCTCGACCAGGCGATCCGAACCGGCGTGCAGCCCCAGACGAAGCCGTATGCCGCCGTCCACCCGTTGACCGAGCCGTCGGACTCCGCCCGCCCGACGGTCATTGCGCCTGGACGGATCCGTCTGCCGCGCCCGGCGAGGGTGAGCCTGCTCGTCGGCGTCGTGTTCCTTGCGCTCATTGGCGCTTTCGCCGCGATCATCAACAAGCGGCCGCCGGAGCCGACGCCGCAAGGCCCTTCAGCCGGAGCGACGACCGGAACCAACATCATCGTGCTCCCGCCCGATACGACGGCGACGCCCACACCCGCCGGTGCGACGTCGACGCCTGCGCCTGGCGCGAACGCCGGCTGCACGCCAATCTTCGTCGACGACTTCGGTGATCCGTCGGGAGGGTTTCCGCGAGGCGAGAGTAACCGTGCGGCGTGGGGTTACGTGGACGGCGAGTATCGCATCTTCATGAAACTTGCCAACGAGTTTGAAGCGCCTAGCTTACGCCGAACCTTCGCCGATTACGCCGTCGAAGTCGACGCGCACTTCGCGTCGGATGTGTCGGGCGTGTATGGCCTGGTGCTCGGCGCCGATGCCGCGACGACGAGTTATTACGCTTTCGTCGTCGATAACGCGCGCAACTTCGCCGTGACGCGGCGCGAACCGTCGGGGGCGACGCCCGCGCGCGACTGGACGTTCGCGCCGTCGTTGAACACCGGTAACACGATCAATCGACTGCGGGCTGTCCACAAGGGCAATGTACTGGCTGTGTCTGGCAATGGCGTGTTGCTGGCCGCCATCACCGACACGCTCAACCTGCCCGAGTCGCGCATCGGGCTGATTGCCTCATCCTTCTCGCAAGGCGGCGCCGATGTGCGCTTCGACAACTTCCGGGTGTGCCCCGCGCCCGAATCGCTCTCGCCGACCGACGTGTCGCTGGCCGATGCTTTTGACGACGACCGAAATCTGTGGGGCGCGGTGCGCTACGCTCGCGACCTGTCGGCTTTCATCCAGGATGGACAATTCCAGTTGAGTGTGCCGTATCAAGACCCGGCTTACCAGTTGTTCCATTGGAATCCGACGTTCGCCGTGGGTGATTTCGAGCTGGAGGTCGATAGTCAACTTCTCGAAGGGCCGGCGACCAGCCGCGCCGGCGTGATGTTCGGCATTCAAGACATCAACAACAACTACATCGTATATGCCTCGGGCGATGGCCTGCTCTCGTTCTACAAGCGGGTCGATGGCGATCAACAAGCCATCGTCCTGGATCGACCGACCGAAGCGATCTCGATTGGGAATACGGTGAACCACTGGGCGATCGGCGTGAAGGATGGGCTGCTCACCATCTCGATCAACAGCCAGCAGGTGCTTCAGGCCTCGATCGCTTACGACTCGGGCGCGATCGGTTTTGCTTGCGAGCCGGGCGAGCCGCCGCTCGCGCGCTGCGCCTTCGACAATCTGTCCGTGCGTGGCAAGCCGTCGATGGGCGTGGTGGTCGTCTCGCCGTTGTGCAACTGCCAGCGCGATGCGCGTGTGGGACAGCCGATCCAGGTGGCCTGGTTATGGCTCGCTGCCGACACCCCATACATCGAGACATTCGTATCTTCGATCAGCATGACCGTCACCGTCGATGGCAGGCTGCTGGCCGATCCCATGCAGTACTGGAGCCCGGTTGAGACGCAAGAGGATGGTGTGCAAACGCGCTGGGCCTATCCTATGCCGGCGCTCGACCCCGGCAGTCACATCGTCGAGGTTAACGTCAGCAGCCAGGTCGAGTTGACCGATGGCCGTGATGCAAACCTCGATGGCCGGCCAGACGTCTTTGGGCCAGGCGATCTGTTCAAGGGCTTTGTTCAGATCGTCGTTTCGCCTTGATCGCCCATCGAGGTAACCGGCACTTTCACCCCCTTCACCTCGCTGTGAGGGCTGTGGAAGTACCGGTCACCTAAACTACCCTGTTCACCTCGCCTCAATCGACGCGCTTGCGAGAAGCACAGCCTCGTCGATTGCTCCGCCTTCTCATCTGCACCTGAGTGCTTTATTTGTGCGGAACATTTGCGGTAGTACAAACGTATGTAAAAAGGGCGTTTCTTGCCCGTTACCAGATACGTAGTTAAGTCAACTATTATTGTACAAGCGTCAGAGAAGCGTAGGTTTGGCGGGGATTGGCTGTTCGGACAGCGTTAATGATTTCCTCATAATCTATTCACGTGCTTTGCCTAGACTAAGAGCCTATCCGAAAACCTCAGAACGCGGACTCACCTGCCCCGCAGCGGAGCGGAGTGGGGTTAGTCCGCGCAGGCTGAAACCTGCACTCCGGTTTTTGGATAGATTCTCAGCAGTGCCCACGAGCGGCTTCGCGGCACAAACACACCCAGGAGGAACTATCATGAGCTTAGACCGACTGGCGCTGGGGCGCGTGGCGCATCCTGCCAAGCCCTCCGCTACAAGTAGGGACGAGCCTCGGCGCGAGTTCATCGGCAGCAGCGCGCTCGCGTTTGTGCGGCACACCACCGCGTCATGGCGCGGGTTCCGCGTGTTGGAGCGCAGCGTGCTCGAAGGCGCACTCGCACTGGCGCGCCAAGGCCACGGCCAGGTGCTGTTCGTCGCCATGCACGGCTTGCGCTCGTTTGCCGATCGTCGCCTGGACCTCCTCGAAGTAAGGACGATCGGGCCGAGTGATCCCTGGAGACTGGCGCGCGAATTGCTGCGTGCGGCGACGGCCCGACCTGATTCGCGATCTGCCGCTTCGTCTCTTCCTGCCGATCTGCTGGCCTACCTCAAGACACCCGCTGAAACGCCGTCCGCCGATGGGAGTGTCTGGCCCGATGCCATTGCTGGTTTCATCGCGGCCCTGCCAGCGCGTGGGCCGCTGATGATTGTGATCGATCACGCCCATCATGCCGACGCCGACAGCCTGCGCGTGATCGAGGCATTGGCGTGCCGTGTCGCTGCCTCTCGCATCTTGCTTGTCATCACGTACCGAATCGATGCTCCGCTCAACGCCGAGCTTGGTGCGTTGATGCACGAGTTGCGCGAGAAGCAGCTGGCGCGATCGATGGTGATTGCCTCACCGCAGACAAACGATGTGCGCCTGATGTTCCAGCTGGCGTTCGATCGCTCGATGCGGCCCGAGAGTGCGGCGTCGGCGCTGGCGAGCGATTCGGCCGGCTTGCTGATGCACGGCCTGACCGCCGTTGAAGCCTGCCGCCGCGCCGGTCGATGGCCGGACGCGAAGACGCTGGCCGAGCACCTGATCGAAGCAGGCGAAGCGAACAAGGTCCCGTACGTGGCCTGCGCGGCGTCAATCGTACTCGGACACATCCTGGCGGATCAGGGCAAGTGGGATGAGAGTCTGGAGCGGCTGGAGCACATCCAACCGATCGTCGAGACGATCAAAGAAGACGATCTGATCGCATGGCTGTATTGGGGGCTGGCGCGCGCCCACTGGGGCAAGTCCGATCGGCGGCATGGCTTCCAGATGCTGCGGCTGGCGCACACGGTGGCCGGGCACATCTCGGATGCGGCCCTGGCCGCGTCGATCGCCTTGTGCGGGGTCGAGTGGCTGGCTGACAACCGGCGCGTGCGCGCCTCGCAAGATTGGCTGGCTGCGGTCGAGCGGCTCGCCGAGCAGACGACCGCATTGACTGTGAACGCGATACACTCGCTCGCCAGCGGCATTGTCGCATTGGCGGAAGGCGAGGCGATCGCGGCGACCGGGCATTTTCGCGCCGCGTTGCGGCAGTGGACGATTATCAATCACGAGTACGTGGCGGCGCGCGTCCGGCTGCGCTTGGCTTCGGCCCTGCTGGCGCGCGACGATGCCGAGTGCCGGCGCGATGGGCGCGAAGAACTGAGTGACGCACATGCCATTTTCACGCGGTTGGGCGCGGCGCACGACGTGAGCCTCGTCGAGGCGATCGGCGCGAAGTACGGCATTCGCCCGCGCGCGCGCCGCGCCGCGTCGAGCGGATCGACCTCGCCGGGTGGTATCACCCCGCGCGAGCGCGAAGTGCTGGAGTTGCTGGTGAAGGGCATGACCAATCGACAGATCGCGGCCACGCTATCGATCACCGAGAAGACGGCGGAAGGACACGTCAGCAACATCCTCGCCAAGTTAGGTGTCGCTTCGCGCGGGCAGGCCGCCGGCTACGCCGTGGCGAACGGATTGCTGGAGTCGGCGGAAGCATCGTAGATCATAAGTGACCGGCACTTTTCGAGTGCCGGTCACCTCAACAATTGAATACCAGAACGACGCACACGCCGAACGTGGAAGGCCCACATCTCCCGTTCGGCGCGTGTGTTTATCGGATTCAGGCCGATGGAGGCTTCTGTGCCGAACGCCTGGA
>DATBWU010000116.1:0-7297 GCA_036514635.1 Anaerolineae bacterium
CGGCCGCCCGCGAGGACGCAGGCGTTGAGCCGCCTGACATGTTTTGCGTGCACACGGCGGCTCAGGCGCGTGCCGACGCCTTGTCCGAGGAGAGGGGCTTGAAGCCTCGACCCAGCACCTCGCGCGCGGGAGCGACGATGACGAAGGCTGCCGGATCGATCTGCTGCACGAGCGCTTTGAGATGATTGATCTCGGTGGTGGTGATGGCGACCATCAGCACGTCGCGCGCGCGGCCGGTGTACATGCCTTCGCCGGACAGGCGCGTCACGCCGCGCCGGAGTTCTTTTAAGATGGCCTGGCTGACGTCCAGGCCCCTTTCGGTGACGATCATCGTCAGGAATTGCGCGCGGTGCGCGCTGGGCCGGTACCACGCCCGACCGCCCTGGCGACGCAGCTCGCCGGATTCTTCGCGGGCGAACATGCGCTCCAGGAATTGGCCGATCCCCGGAAGATCCTCGAAACGCGGGAGCACCTCGCCGGAGGCTCGATGCAGGCCGACCGTCAGCAGGCCGATCAGAAACAGCAAGCCGTTGAAGGTGAAGCCGACGGCCAGCACCAGCCAGCCGGGGATTGGCCCGATGGCCGCGTGGTCGATAATCTGCTCCAGCGACATCGCCGGCGTCGGATGCAACACGTTCTTGAACAGCCAGGCCGCGGCCAGGATCAGATAAATCACCATGTAGTTGCGCCGAAAGCGGCGGCCGAGTGCCTCCCAGAGCGAAATGGTGAAATGGGGACGTAGCAGGTTATCGGCCAGGCTCTCGGCCCAGTCGGTGGCGGGTCCGAACGGCGGCACGAGCATCGCAGCGAAGAAGTCGGTTTCCATCAACCGCACGCGCGACGTGAATAGTTCATAATAGCGATAGCGCCGCGCTTCGATGTACAAAAACAGCGTAATCAACAGCGTGTTCAGCGGGATTACTCCGTGCGGATTGGTCGGGCTGCTGAAGGCGAAACTGATCGCCGCTCCGGCGGCGAGCACGGCCCAGTTGGTTGTATTGTCGAGCCGTTGTCGCCAGATATTGGCTCGCTGCATTTCGCCGCGATAGAAGTGAACCATGGCCGTCGTGAACTCGCTCGCTCTGAGTTGATAGCCACGATAGGTCCACACGGGTTCGGCCGGGTCGTGCTGTGGTGTGCTGGACATGTCCCTCTCTCCCACGTTGTGCGCGCTGAGGATTTCTTCTCCACGAAACGAATGTATGCTGCGAGTATAGCACCGAACAAGGCGGCTGTTTGCGCGCGCGGGTGAAAACGCTATAATCGCGCGAAACGATCATCGGGACGATGCGAATGAAAGTGAATACGATTCTGGCGCACGGAACCGTGCTGGTGATGGACGATGGATATACCGTCATCCCCGATGGGACGGTGGTGATTCGGGGCGAGACCATCGTCGCCGTCGGGCCTTCCGAAGCGATATTGTCTGCGCACGAAGCCGACGAAGTGATCGACTGCACCGGCTGTGCCATCCTGCCCGGCATGGTCAACGCGCACACGCACGTGCCGATGACGCTCCTGCGCGGACTGGCCGACGACCTGCGCTTAGACGTGTGGTTGATGGGCTACATGATGCCGGTCGAGCGCGAGTTCGTGAATCCCGAATTCGTGCGCGTCGGCACATTCCTCGGCTGCGCCGAGATGATCCGCTCCGGCGTGACGACCTTCGCAGACATGTACTATTTCGAGGATGCCGTTGCACAGGCAACCGCCGAAGTGGGCATGCGCGGCGTGCTCGGCCAGACCGTGCTGATGTTTCCCGCGCCCGATGCGCAATCCTACGAGGACTCGATCGAGGCCGGGCGCAAGTTTATCGAGAAGTGGAAAGGTCACCCGCTGATTGTGCCCGCCATTGCTCCGCACGCGCATTACACCTGCCCGCCCGAAGTGCTGCGCGCTTGCGTCGATCTGGCGACAGAGTACAACGTTCCATTGCATACGCACGTATCGGAGACCGCGTTAGAAGTAGAGGAAGCGCGCAAGCAGCACGGCATGCCGGTGGTGCCGTGGATCAAAAAGAACGGCCTGCTCGATACCAAGCTGATCGCCGCGCATTGCGTGCACGTCGATCTTGGCGAGATCCGCACTTTGCAGCGGGCCGGGGCGGGCGTAGCGCACAACCCGTCGAGCAACCTGAAGCTCGCCAGCGGAGTCGCGCCGGTGACGCAGATGATCGAAACCGGGCTGAAGCTGGGCATCGGCACGGACGGCTGCGCCAGCAACAACGACCTCGACATGTTCGAGGAGATGCGGCTGGCGTCGTTCATCGCCAAAGGCGTCAGCGGTGATCCGTTGGTGGTCCCGGCGCGCGTCACGCTGATGCTCGCGACGATCGGCGGCGCGCGCGCGCTGCACATCGATCATCTCACCGGCTCGCTCGTCGCCGGCAAGCGGGCGGACATCGCCGTCGTCGAGCTGACCGGCCTGCACAATACGCCGCGCTTCCAACGCGATGTGGACGCTGTGTACAGCCAGTTGGTATACGCCTGCAAAGCGAGTGACGTTCGCGATGTATGGTGCGAAGGCCGCGCGCTAATGCGCGATCGCAACGTCCTGACGATCGACGTGCCGGGCGTGATGGCAAAGGCGCAGGAGATCGCCCGACAGATCGACGCTTTCCTGATCGCACGCGAGGGCAGCGTTCTGGATAAACTGGTAGCGGTCGGCGGACTGGCCCAGCAGGAAGCGTACGAAGTTCAGTTGAAGATACCGATCGACGATCCGAAGGTCATTGAGGAGGGATTGCGTCACCCGGAGATTGTCATTGAGCGATCGTCGGTGCGGCGGCAGTACGACACTTACTTCAGCTTCGACGATCCCGCGCAGGGGCGCATTCGTTATCGCGAGGATGAGATTCTGGACGAAAGCGGCGAGATCAAAGAGGCGCGCTACTCGCTGACGCTCATCGGTCTGGCGAAAGAGCGCGAATTCGCGCACTCGGTGTTGCTATCGCGCTCGCGCTTCGTGGCGCGGGCCGATCAGTCCAAGCGCTTTTACCGCGAATACTTCCGCCCGCTCGACGAGCGCGAGGTTCAAAAAGAGCGGCAGCGCTGGCACATTCGCTACAAGGATACCGAATTCGCGTTGAATCTCGATCGGCTGACGCTACCCGAGCGGCCGGGCTGGTTCTTAGAGATTAAGAGCCGGACGTGGTCGCCGCGCGATGCGGAGGCCAAGGCCGGGTTGATCAACGAGATGCTAGATCTGCTGGGGCTGCACGCGCGGCGGGTCATGCGTAGCGAGTACGTTGACTTCTGATCTCGCGTCCGAACACGTCTGAGAGACTGTTTGAAAAGCCGCCAGATTTACCACCAAGACTCAACCCCCTGAAGGGGGCAAGCGTCACCAAGTCTCTCCAGGTTTTCTTTGTGTCTTTGTGTCTTAGTGGTGAGTTTTCAGACAGTCTCTGAGAGACTGTTTGGAAAATCGGGTTTGCACCGCAGAGACGCTGAGATCGCAGAGAAATCTTTTGGAAAAACTCAGCGCTCTCCCCGCACTTGCCGCTACGCGGCAGCGTGGGGCAAGTGTGCGCCTCGGCGGTGAATCGCGACCCTTTTCAAACACCGCCTGAGGTGGCTGGCGCTTCGGCCAAGTGCCGGTCGCCTTTTTATCGGGATAGCGCGGCGAGCAGCTGTTGTCCGATCTCGATGGCCGCTCGATCCGATTCGGCGCTGCCCGGCCCCTGTTCGATCAAGACCGCAACGGCATGTTGGGGTTCGTCGATGGGTGTGAACCCAATAAGCCATAATAGCTTCGCCTGCCCGCTCAATCCCATGCCGGCATGCCAGACGAAGTTATCGGTCCTGGGCAGTGCTGACACGACTCGATCGACCACGTCGCCCGGTGCAATGCGGCGCGCCGGCGGCCGATCGGCGGACTGCCACGCGCCATCGAGCACCTGTGTTCCGGAGACGATGCCGGGCGGCGTCAGGTTGCCGCGCCCGGCCAGCGTCGAGGCGACGACGGCCATTTGCAGCGGGGATACGGTCAGGCTGCTCTGACCGACAGCGAACTGTCGCAGAGTCTGGGTATCGGTCAGCGCGATCGGCGTCGTAATCGGCTCGCCGCTCTGCAGGCCAATCACGCTCGTCTCGGTCAATCCCCAGGTCGAGGCCATTTGCCACAATCCCTCGCTGCCGAGCGCCGCGCCCAGGTCGGCAAAAGGGACAGGGCAGGCAGCACGCAATGCATCGGCCAGCGTGATCACGTCACTGTCCTCGCGGCAGGCGAGCGACTGTGAATCGATGGCCATTGTGCGCATGGGCTTTTCTGGCACAGTGTCCAGCGTGGCGATGCCCCGGCGCAGGGATTCCGCCAGCACGACCGGTTCAAGCGCCGTGCCGGGTTGATATTGCCCTTGTGTCGTGCGGTTGAGAAGCGGTGCAGACGGATCGGCGCGCAGGCGGTCCCAATCTTCGTCGAGTGTGTTCGGATCGAACGTCGGCCGGCTGCTCATGGCGCGGATCGTCGAATCGGGCACCGATAGGACGACTATCGCGCCGGTATGGCCGTCGAGCAGCGCATCGGCCACGCGCTGCACGCCGAGGTCGATCGTCAGTTGCACGCCTCGCCCGACCGGGTCAATGTGCAGCAGCGCGTCAACCTGCGCCTGCGTTGGATCGAGGCCCAGCGTGCCGCGCAGCGTGGCATCATACGCCTGCTCGACTTCGGACGTGCCGTAGTTAATCGAATAGTAACCGGTGAACGGCGCGGCATTGGGGTACAGGTAATGCCGCGTGTACGCGCCCGGCTCGCCGACCGTCTCGACGAGCGTCTCGCCGTCGCGGTCGAGGATCGGGCCGCGCAGGATGCGCTGCTCCGCCAGGATGCGGCGGGGATTGTCTTCGCGTGCGGTCAGCGCCGGGCCGCTCGCCGCCCAGAAACTGAGCGCGCCGATCAGCAACACGAAGGCAAGGATCAGCAAGGCGGCGACGCGATTGATGGACGTAGGCATTGGGGCTTAGCGACGGTCAAGGGGGTGCTTGCGGATTTTGAACAGCGGCTGCCCCGGCGCGATCAGCGCCTCTTCGGTCACTTCGTAATCGCGACCGGTGACCCAGCGCAGCAGTCCTTCCAGCAATCCGACGACTGCCGGGCAGCTCGGCTGCGGCTGGCCCAACCCGATGCAGTACACACAGTCGGTCAACTCGAGCGTGAAGTGATCCTCTCGATCTTCGAGGGCGGGCGGCTGGTCTTCGCGCGCCAGATCGATGTAGTGCAGCAATCGAATCAAGGCGAAGCGCGCGGCAGTTTCCGGCGCGGCCAGCCGTAGCCCGATCCGCAGCAGTCGCAGGGCGATGTG
This sequence comes from Anaerolineae bacterium, assembly GCA_036514635.1. Taxonomy (GTDB): domain Bacteria; phylum Chloroflexota; class Anaerolineae; order Fen-1058; family Fen-1058; genus DASSFZ01. Next base: position 5,303 of record DATBWU010000116.1, read on the forward strand.
CGACTCGGCGCGTTTGGCGGCGAACGCACGCCCCCAGCGACGCAGCACACCGCGCGCCCCCTGTTCGCCGAACATGCTGACGATCCCGGCAAACAGCGCGGTGATATCGCCGCGCGGAATGTCCGGGCGGTCATTGCGGGGGGGCAGTTGATCGATATAGCGTTCCAGGCCAGACAGGCGCAGCACCGCCGTCTGCCCGGTGCGCTTCAGCAGGTCTTCCACGACCAGCAGCGCGTCGCGCATCTGCGAGTTGGTGAGCCAGCGCTGCGTGGTGCGGGGTGAGGTGATCTGTTCCCTCATGGAGCCTGGTTCCTCTTCAGTGCCTCTCTCGACCATGGCGGGAAGTGAACCGCGAAGACGCGACCCCGCAAAAAGACGCGGGGCAGGCGGTCGCCAAGTTTTATCAATACTTTGCGCTCTTGGCGTCTTTGCGGTGAGATTTTTCCATTAAACTCGGAGGAGCCTCTTCAGTCGATGTCTGCCGAGACGTGCAGCAGAAGCCCGACCATGACGAAACTGATCAGCATCGAACTGCCGCCATACGACACAAAGGGCAGCGTGATGCCGGCGAGCGGGATCAGGTTGATGTTGCCGGCCATGATGATCCACGCCTGCACGCCGATCAGCGTCGCCAGCCCGGCGGCCAGCAGTGCACCGAACACCGTGCGCGATCGGGCCGCGGCGCGCAGCCCGCGCAGCGTGAGCAAAGTGTAGCACAGCACCAGGCCGACGCTTCCGAGCAGACCGAATTCTTCGCCGATCACGGCCAGCGGCATGTCGGTGTGCGCAGCGGGCACGACCGGATCGCCCAGGCCCAACCCGGCCCCGATCAGCCCGCCCGAGCCGATGCCGATCAGCGACTGCACCACCTGGTACGATTCCAGCTCGGCGTGCGCCCACGGATCGAGCCACGTGTTGACCCGCTCGTGGACGCGCCCCACCAGAATGTACCCGATGAACACGCCGACGACGAGCAGCGCCGCGCCGATCGCCAGGTAGTGCCATCGGCCGCTGGCGAGATAGAGCATGACGAGAAAAGCCAGAAACAGCAGCACGGCCGCCCCCAGGTCTTGCTGGAGCAGCAACATCGCCATCGCCACGCCCCACATCGCCAGCATCGGCGCGAGGTACGCCAGGTTCATCGATCCGGGCGGCACGCGCATCACCAACTGGAGATCGCGCTTCTCCGCCAGGTACGACGCCAGAAACACGACCATCAGCAGCTTGACGATCTCCGAGGGCTGAAAAAACACGCCGCCGAAGCCCAGCCACAGTTCCTGCCCGCGCCCTGATGGGTTGACGCCGAAAAGGAACGTCGCCGCCAGCAGGGCCAGTCCGCCGATGAGCCAGGTGTAGCGATAGCGCCGCAGCCAGCGCAACTCGCGCGGCGCGGCGGCCACGGCCAGCATCGCCGCCGCGCCGACGAACATCCAGATCGTTTGCCGTGGAAAATCGGTCTGCGACAGGCGCGCCACTTCCAGCAGCCCCCAGCCGGTCAGCAGCCCGACGATGGGCAGCAGCATTGGATCGCGTCCGGGCAGAAAGCGGTTGAGGATGATGTGCGCCGCCGCGAAGACCATGATCCACGCGAATGCCCCAACCCCGTACAGCACCGGCCTGATCGACAAGGGATTGGCGATGCCCAGTTGCACGAAACCCGCCAGCGTGAAGGCCCCGGCCAGAATCAGCAGAGCCTGCTCGCGTGTGCGCGGTCTGGTCAGGGGAAAGAGGGCTTTGAAGGACAGTGTGTCTTGCATGGGTACGTAAGACGTGACGAGTAAAAAGGTGGCTACCTTTACGTTTTGCGACCCCACTGCAAAAAGCCGGATTTAACCGCAAAGGACGCGAAGTTTTCTAAGAGAGCGTCTTAAAAGTCCATTTCGCCGTCATTCTGAGGCGCGAAGCGCCGAAGAATCTCCATGTTTGCGCCGAAAAACGAGATTCTTCGCTCGCTGCGCTCGCTCAGAATGACATCACCAGAGAGTTTTAAGACAC
>DATBWU010000117.1:0-6174 GCA_036514635.1 Anaerolineae bacterium
GGTCAAGCTCTCGAAGCTAAAACAGCTTCCCATCCGCCCCATCAACTTCTCCGAACTTGCCGACAAAGCCCGCCACGACAAGATGGTGTCGCTGGTGCAGCAGATGCTCGAACTGCACAAGCGGCTGGCGGGCGCGTCGGCTGCCGAGCGCGAAGTGCTCCAGCGCCAGATCGACGCGACGGATCAGCAAATCGATCGGCTCGTATACAATCTCTACGGCTTGAGCGACGAAGAAATCCGCATTGTCGAAGAAGGCGCGCGGTAACCTGGCATTGCGAGAATCCCACATCGCCGGGCCGCGCGATATGCTTGAAGTAAGAAACTGGCGCACGGGTCACTGCGAGGAGCGAAGCGACGAAGCAGTCTCCTCGCCGGTCGGCGAGAGATTGCTTCGCCGCCCGCCTAGCGCGCCCCCGGCGCGGAGCGCTCCCCTTCGGGCAGGGCGTGGCGGCGGCTCGCAATGGCGTTCCAGTTTCTGGGTAGGCCCACGGTAACCCGTCATTGCGAGGAAACGCAAGACAGCGATCTCGATGTGCTGGTCGAGTTCGAGGTCACACCTTCATTCTTCCGCTTCATCGAATTGGAAGAGCACCTGAGCCAATTGTTGGGCGTGAAGGTGGATTTGGTGATGAAACGCGCGCTCAAACCGGGCATCGGCCAGTATATCCTTGCCGAAGCCGTGCCCGCATGAAGCCGACACGAATACATGCCGATTATCCGGGGCTGTCGCCATTGTAGGTCAGTTTCGCGAGTATGAGACGACCCGTCATGCGGTGGGCGCCAGGCCGGATGCTACACTTTTAATAAAGAACCGTGTTACAATGTTTCTAGCCTATCTATCCAATCACCTAAGACTCGGCCATGCCTCGACCGCCCTATAAACAACCGCCAGTAATTGAAGCACTGTGCGAGATTCACTTCGAGCCTGGGCAGGAATGGGATGTCACTCTGCTCGGCTTGTATTACGAAAGGGTCAAAGACGCTTTTGGCGAGAAACGTGAACTTCGCAATGTCGAGGTCAGTGTGCAGGCTGGCCCGGCGGCCGTTTCGCAACAGGTGCGTGAAGTCGGCGTGCGGATGCAGTTTGTTCGCCCCGATCGAACGGCGATGGTGCAGGTTGCGCCTAATCTGCTGGTTGTCAATCAACTACCGCCGTATCGCAGTTGGGCGGACTTTAGAGCGCTCGTTGAGGCCCGCTTGGTTGACTATCTCGACGTGGCGAAACCCAAGGGCATTCGCCGCGCCGGTCTAAGGTATATCAACCGCTTTGAGTTCGCCCCTTCGGAATTCGAGGTGCAGAAATTCTTCGCCAAGTCAACCTTAATCCCGGCAGCCGTTTTCGAGACTGCAAATCCATTCCTGTTTCGACTGGAGATTGCCCAAAGCGAAGATGAGACCCTTCTGTTTACGATGGGCATACCGGAATCTGAAGAGGGCAAGATATCGGTTGTGCTGGACCTAGACCACGTTTCGCGGGCTAGTCGTGCGTCAACGTCATCCGACTTGCTTGCCCAACTGGACGTAGCTCACGATCGGATTGAGACGATCTTTGAGTCCTGTCTGACAGATGCGCTGCGGAAGCGAATTAACCGAGAGGTGTGATGCAGTGACTCTAACGCCAAGTGGTAATGGTTCATCAACTCGAAGTCCGGACTACTCGGTTGCCGCAACCCTGCTCGACCGAGAGGTTCAAAACTCGCCTTTATTCCGTGCCAATGTGGAGCTAATTGGCCAAGGTGTTATTAAGAGCATAACCGCAACGGGCGTCGATGTTGCCCTGCGGGTCTGGGTAAACATGCTATCTGCTGATCGTCTGACTACACGCGCATACCTTTCCGCGATGAGTTATGCTACGCCACAAATCCGCCCAGAGAATAGGCGGGCGCTAGCGTTGCTAGATGAGTGGATGAGTGCGCCAGATGATCTGGGCGAGGACTGGTGGGCAGAGTTCGAGAAGGAGTTGCGCGAACACCGTCTAGCCTTCCGCTACGAGTAATGGCCCAGACCTACCTGCTCGATACCCATGTGATTACGGGCATTCTGAAGCGGGATGCCAAAGTAGCCGGGCGCTTGAGGCGGGCTCTCGACGCCGATGCCCGTATCGTCATTTCCCCAGTGGTGTACTACGAAACTCGCCGAGGCCTCCTCAAGCGAGATGCGAAGAAGCAACTTGGTTTCTTTGAGCAGTTAGCCGAGACGTTCCACTGGGATGATCTACTACGCCCTGACTGGGAAACGGCTTCGGAATGGTGGGCTTCGGAGACCGGCCAGGGACGTCCCCCGCAGGATGCGGATCTCCTCATTGCCGTTCAGGCGCGTCGTCTGACAGCCGTGCTTGTCACGGATAATGAGCGGCACTTCGACCACTTCAATCTTACAACCGAAAACTGGCTTGCGTAACGGCTGGCCCAGGATGTGAGGCGTCTATAGCCTCCAATTCATCACCGGCGACGCGACCTTGTGATTCGCGTCTGCGTCCGACTGCGCCAGCGCCAGATATCTGAGGATTGTAGTTTGGCGTTTCGGGGGAACAAACACTGACCGCATGGGCTGTCCATGCGGTCAGTGGTAACTATTAGTCGGGGTGCCGGGACTTGAACCCGGGGCCTCACGGACCCGAACCGTGCGCGCTACCGGTCTGCGCTACACCCCGATCATTTCGCTCGGCTGATGTGCTCCCTCGACCGAGCAGCGCGGATTATACTCGATTCGGCGTGGCTGTGCAAGCACGACTGTGCAATTGTGTCCATGTGTGCTTGCGCCACATGTGACTCCCCGCCATAATAGCAGCATGACCGCGACCAGCCTGGCGCTGCTCCTCATCGCCGCCGTGTTCCACGCCCTCGCCAACACCCTGCTCAAGCAAGCGCGCGATAAGTTGGCGTTTACCTGGTGGATGCTCGGCGTATCCAGCATCCTCGGCTTGCCGCTGCTGTTCTTCATCGGTCATCCTGATCCGCGCGGCTGGCCGATCGTCATTCTGAGCGGCCTGTTCGAGGCGGTGTATTTCGCGTCGCTGGGACGCGCCTATTCGCTCGGCGATCTGTCGCAGGTCTATCCTGTTGCGCGTGGATTTGCGCCGTTGTTCGTCACCCTGTGGGCTTTGCTATTCTTAAACGAGCGACCCTCACCCGAAGGACTGCTCGGCATCTTCTCGATTGTGGCCGGATTGTACTTGGTCAACTTGCCTTCACTGGCCGATTGGAAGCAGCCCCTGGCGGGATTCAAGCGCCCGGCTTTCCGCTGGGCTTTGCTCACCGGCGTGCTGATCTCAGGCTACTCGACTGTCGATAAGGTCGGAGTGAGTTACTTTGATCAGACGATTTATTTGTATCTGGTCTTGTGTGTTGGATGGATCGCATTGACGCCGCAGTGGCTGAGCGCCGATCGGCGTAAGGTCTTGGTCGCCGAGGTCAGGCCGGATAGCAGTGTGGCAGTCCGCTCCTATGCATCGCCGAATCGCATCTGGCACAAGTGGAGCCGCCTCCTCAGTGTCGTAATATCCGGTTTGCTAGGATTCCTGGCTTACGTTTTGGTCTTGACGGCTATGCGGAATAACCCCGTGAGCTACGTCAGCTCGGTGCGCGAAGTCAGTGTGGTCATCGGGACATGGATCGGCGTGAAGATCCTCTCGGAGCGAGGCGGGGCGGTTCGCGTCCCGGCGTCGTGCCTGGTGGCACTGGGAATCATGCTGATCGCCTTCGGCGGGTGAGGGGTCGATTGACAAATCGGGAGCGCACGGGTAATATATAAGCGCTTGTTTATGCATTGGCGAGGTGGCCGTGTGCGCCCGACCGATTTCGAGAACGCAAGCCAAATCCCTGCGCGATCTGGCGCAGCACTTTTACGCGCTCAAGGATGGCCTGCGCCTCGAGATGATTGTCCTCCTGGCCGATCGTGACGAGTGCACGGTGAACGAGATGGCCCAGGCGCTCGACATCAGCCAGCCACTGGTGTCGTGGCATCTGCGCCGCTTGAAGACCGGCGGCCTGGTCAAGGTGCGGCGTGTAGGGCGTGTCGTCTATTGCTCACTCGATCGTGAGTCGATCGAGCGATATCGGCAAACCTTCCTCGGCCTGCTCGAATGATCGTGAGGTCCGCTTTCCAACTTCCAACCTCTAATGTCCGATTTTCAACGTCAAAGGAGTCACTCAATGGCCAAGAAGTCTTCCAGTAAGAAAGTCCGTGTAGCAATTATCGGCGTAGGCAACTGTGCCTCGTCGCTGGTGCAAGGGGTGGAATACTACAAGAATGCGCCGGACGACGCGCAGGTGCCTGGCCTGATGCACGTCCGGCTCGGCGGTTATCACATCCACGACATCGAGTTCACCTGTGGCATCGACATCGATGTCAACAAGGTCGGCAAGGACCTGTGCGAAGCGATCTTCACTAAGCCGAATAACACCTACAAGTTCTCGGACGTGCCGCAACTGAACGCGCCCGTGTATCGCGGAATGACGCACGACGGTTTGGGCAAGTACCTGTCGAAGATCATCACCAAAGCGCCCGGCCCAACCGATGACATCGTTCAGATTTTGAAAGACACTAAGACCGACGTCGTCGTCTCGTACCTGCCGGTGGGCAGTGAAGAGGCGACCAAGTGGTACGTCGAGCAGATTCTCAAAGCAGGCTGTGCCTTCGTCAACTGCATTCCGGTGTTCATCGCCCGCGAGAAGTACTGGCAGAAGCGCTTTGAAGAGGCCGGGGTGCCGGTGATCGGCGACGACATTAAGAGCCAGGTCGGGGCGACGATCACCCATCGCGTGCTGACCCGCCTGTTCGAAGATCGCGGCGTGCGGCTGGATCGCACGTATCAGCTCAACTTCGGCGGCAATACCGATTTCCTCAACATGCTGGAGCGCGAGCGGCTGGAGTCGAAAAAGATCAGCAAGACGAATGCCGTCACCAGCCAGTTATCGCGCCAACTGCCCGAAGACGACGTGCACGTCGGCCCCAGCGACTACGTGCCGTGGCTGACCGATCGCAAGTGGTGCTACGTCCGCATGGAAGGCACGACCTTCGGCGACGTGCCGTTGAATCTGGAGCTGAAACTGGAAGTGTGGGACAGCCCCAACTCGGCGGGCGTCGTCATCGACGCAGTGCGCTGTGCCAAACTCGCGCTGGAACGCGGCCTGAAGGGTGCGCTGCCCGCGCCGTCGGCCTATTTCATGAAGTCGCCGCCCAGGCAGTACACCGACGACAAGGCGCGCCAGATGGTGGAAGACTTCATCAAGGCAAGCCAATGAGTTCAACACCGCAGTCGTCAGCACCTTCCACCGCCACCGATCGCGCCCGACGCCGTTTGGCGTGGCTCGTCGACCCGGTAACGAGCGTCCTCATGCGCCTGGGCGTGACGCCGAACCTGATCACGATCCTCGGTGCGTTGGCGAACGCGGGCGTGGGCGTTTTGGCCGCAACGGGCAACCTGACCCTGGCGGGCATCGTCTTTGTGGCATCGGGTCTGCTTGACGGACTGGATGGCGCGTTGGCCCGGCGACTGGGCATCGCGGGCCGGTTTGGCGCGTTCCTCGACTCGGCGCTGGACCGCTATTCCGAGGCGTTCGTCCTGTTCGGTCTGCTGATCTACGCGGGCGATCGCGGCATGGTGTTAGAGGAACGCCTGGTATACATCACGCTGGTCGGATCGCTCTTGATCAGTTACACTCGTGCCCGGGCCGAGGGCCTGCGCGTCGAGTGCCGGGTCGGGTTGCTGACGCGAATGGAGCGCTATCTGCTCATGGCCGCCATGTTAATCACCGGACAGGTGACGATCGGCCTGGTGATACTCGCCGTGCTGACGCATTTCACAGCGTTCCAGCGCATCTTGCACGTGCGGCGGATCATGCGCGATACACACACAAGCGGGCCGAGATAAACCATCCGCAAACGCCCGTACCCCGGTCGCATTGTAGCGCTAGATCAGCGCTGATATAATCAGTCGGTATATCCGATCGTTGGACTTGCCAGGTTTTCAAGACCCGGCAGGTCTGCGAGCCTGTCCGAAAAGCCGCCAAATTAACTACCAAGACACGCCCCCCTGAAGGGGGCAAGCGACACCAAGGTTTCTCCAGGTTTTCTTCGCGTCGCCCGCCCCGCGTTTTTTGCGGGGTGGTGACTCGCCTAGCGCGCCCCCGACGCGAAGCGTCGGATACGCCCTGTCCGCTGCGAAGCAGC
>DATBWU010000118.1:0-4872 GCA_036514635.1 Anaerolineae bacterium
CGTTTCGAGATCGTCTTCCGCCCGGTCGAGCCTTTGAGCGATCGCCGCGGTTTTCGTTGCCCGGTCCATAGCTGAATCCCATCGCGCTCAAGATTCCGAAAGAATAACAACTGCCACGCGCGTTGCCGCTCGTAACGCGCCCGGTCCCAAACTTGAGGTGAGATGAGTACGCTGTGTTTGAGCGACGGTTCAAATGCTTCCAGTGCCACTTCACGGTGAAACTGATAATCAGCGCCGTTCACAACGATGAGCACATCCAGATCGGACTCGGCCTCCCCTTCACCCCGCGCGCGCGAACCATACAGGATGACACGCAGCACGCGATCGCGGAAGTGCGCTCGCAAGCGCTCGAGATACTCAGCCAAGGCTGCCCGTTCTTGCGGCTTGAGTTGAGTCAATTGCTCGACGTCCACGGCGACTCCGTGTCTATCAATCGGAAACTTAATCCACGCCTCACGTTTTACGTCTCACGTTTTAGTAATCCACGTCCCGCTCTCGCCGCGCAGTGCGCGCTCGATATTCTCCGGATTCGTCACCAGCGCTTGCCGGCCACCGCGCTCCAGGTACCAGATAATCGCCTGAATCTTCGGTCCCATCGAGCCTTTGGCGAAGTGACCTTCGTCGTAGTACTTCCGGGCTTCCTCCAGCGTCATGCGATCGAGCCACTGCTGATTGGGCTTGCCGAAGTGGAGCGCCACCCTCTCAACCGCCGTCGAGATCAGAAACAGGTCGGCATGGATCGATGTCGCCAGCAGGCTCGAGGCGAAATCTTTGTCGATCACCGCTTCCGATCCGACCAGGTCGCCATTCTCGTCGTCGACGACCGGGATACCGCCGCCGCCAACGCCGATGACGGTGAAGCCCGACCGGATCAGGTGCTCGATCGCGTCCTGCTCAACGATCGCTTGCGGCAGCGGCGACGGCACGACGCGCCGCCAGCCGCGACCGGCGTCCTCGACGACATTCCAGCCCTCATGCGCGTGTCTTTCCTGCGCCGTCGCCACGTCCATGAACGAGCCAATCGGCTTGGAGGGGTTCCGGAACGCCGGATCGTTCTTATCCACCAACACCTGCGTGACGACGGTGACGGCAGTCTTCTGGATGCCGCGCCGCTTGAATTCATTGTGCAACGCCTTTTGGAACATGTAACCGATCGCGCCCTGCGTGTCGGCCCCGCACGAATCGAGCGGGACATCGTGCAGCTCGGGGCGCGACAAATCCGATCGGCGCAAGATGAACCCCACCTGTGGGCCGTTGCCGTGCGTGACGACGACATCCCAACCGGCCTGGATCATGGCGGCGATGTGATGCATCGATTCGACCGCTGCCGCATACTGATCCGGCACCGAACGATGCTTCTCGTCTTTGATTAACGAGTTGCCTCCCACCGCCACTACGGCCACTCGATGCTTGGGCGGCTCACCTGCGCTCGATCGAGTCGCGCGCCGTTTCAGCGCCGGGCGCTCGACCGCGCGCTTCGCCTTCGGCGCGACCTTCGCGCGTGCCTTCGTCATAGGTTGTGATCCTCCCTCGGGGTCTATCTATGCGGCTGCGTCAACGCAGAACACGCAGCACGCCCACCTCGATGCGCGGGCTAACGCATCGTCAGAGCCATGACGGCCTTCTGGGCGTGAAGCCGGTTCTCGGCCTCGTCGTACACCACCGATTGCGGGCCGTCCATCACACCGTCGGTCACCTCGATGTTGCGGTCGGCCGGCAAGGGATGCATGTAGATCGCATCGGGCTTCGCCAGCGCCATCTTGCGCTCGTCGGTGATCCAGTGCGAATACTTCTTGATGATCTTCGCGCCTTCGTCGGGATCGGGTGTGTGCACCATCGCCCCCCACGACTTGGCATAGACGATATCCGCATCCTTGAAGGCTGCGTCCATGTCATCGAGGACCTCGAAGCCGGCGCCGAAGTGGCGGGCCTGCTCGCGGGCCTGATCCATGATCTCCGGCATCAAGCGAAACTCCGGTGGATGCGCCAGCACCACGTCCAGGCCGAAGCGCGGCATTTGCAGAATCAGGCTGTGCGGCACTGACATCGGTTTCTGGTAGGAAGCGGCGTACGCCCAGGATACCACCATCTTCTTGCGGCGCAGATCGCGCCCCCTCTTCTCGATGATGGTCAGCAGGTCGGCCAGACATTGGAAGGGATGATAAATGTCGCACTGCATGTTGAGCACGGGTACTCGCGAGGCTTGAGCCACGGCGTTCAAGTAGCCGTTGCCGACGCCCCAATCGACGTGGCGGATGGCGATGCCGTCGAAGTAACGGCCAAAGATCTCGCCGATCTCCTTCGGCGTGTCGCCGTGCGCGATCTGCGTCGTCTTGCTCTCGATGAAGGCCGCGTGCCCACCGAGCTGCGCCATGCCCGCCTCGAACGAGCCGCGCGTGCGCGTGCTGCTGAAGAAGAACAGCAGCGCCAACGTCTTGTCGCGCAGGTAGGGGTGGGGCTCGCCCAGCGCGCGCTTGCGCTTCAGGTCGAACGCCACGTCCAGGACGGTTTCAACCTCTTCTTTGCTGAAGTCTAAGTCGCCGATCAAGTCTCGGCCACGCAGATCGGTCTGCATATGCAGTCTCCTAGTCGGTTAGTCGTGTAGTCTTCCAGTCTTGTAGTCTTCTAGCCTTCCAGTCCGTAGTCCAAAGAGCCGATTGATCGACTATCCGACTACCTGACTACCCGACTCCTCGACTATCCGACTACTTGACTACCCGACTATCGGACTACATGACTCCACGACTAAAACGACCGCCGCACTCGCAGATTCCACCCACGACTACGACGGTCGCCTATGGCGAGAGCGTTCGGCAATTGCTTCACGCCTGTCGCCCGACGATGAATCGTCGGGCTAATCAAGAAAAGCCGGATCAATCCGGCTGAAGCGGCAAGCAGCCTGCTTCAGCAGGCTTCGCTTTTTCAGCCCGGTGATGAATCACCGGGCGCTGCCCGCGAATTACCGAATGCTCTCATGGCAGTTAATCGACAACTCCCTCAGTGCGTTGATTCCCCCGCGCCAGGCTTGCTCGACTCGACTCATTCTAATCGAGAAGTCCCGTTCTGCCAAGACGGTGAACGAAACATCGTTCGTGCAAGCGCGGTGAGTGCGTGGGCGCGATGTTCCTATTCGACGGCCCCGAGCACCAGCGCCAGCAGCGCCATGCGCACGACGACGCCGCTAAAAGCCTCTTGCCAGTAGCGCGACCAGCGAGTGCCATCAACATCCGTCGGGATTTCATCCATGCGCGGCAGCGAATGCAGCAGGATCGCGTCCGACTTGGCCTTGCTCGCCAGCAATTCGCGCGTGATTTTGTAATTGGCCGGCGTGAGTCCCTTGGCTGCGGCGGCTTCCTGGCGAGCCTGGGTGTAATCGGGCTGCACCACCGGCTCGACCAGAATGACATCGGCCTTGTGGATCGCCTGCTCGACGTGCTCCGCCTCGGAGAAATTCAGGCTGTACGACTGAAGCTCGGCCTTGAACTCGGGCAGCAACGACATATCGGGTGGGGCGACAAACGTAATCGGGCAATCGAACTGCGTCAGCGCGTAGGCCAGCGAATGCATCGTGCGCATGCGCATATCGCCGACGGCCAGCCAGGTCAAGCCATCGATGCGGCCCTTTTCTTGCAAGACGGTATACAGGTCGGTCAGAATCTGAGTCGGATGCTCGCCCCAGCCGTCGCCGGCATTGATCACCGGGATCGAGGCCCACCGCGCGGCCTCGTGCGGCGCACCTTGCTGAAAGTGGCGCATGGCGATCACGTCGCCGTAGAACTCCAGCATCTTGGCGGTGTCCTTAATCGATTCCTGATACCAGTCCCCGGCGCGGGTCATCTTGAAATCGGCGAAGCCGGTCACGTGTCCGCCCAGTCGATGCATGGCCGCCTCGTGCGCCAGGCGCGTGCGGGTGCTGGGCTGGTAAAAGGCGGTGACGAGCGTTTTGTGTTTCAGCAAGTCGCCATTCCGGCGATCGCGCGCGTACGGCTCCAGGTCTTTCGCCACCTGAAACACGCGGAAGAACTCTTCCCGCTCGAAGTCCTTCAGCGACAAGATGTCGCGGCCACTAAAACTGCGCATTGCGTCATCCTCCTGTTGTGAGTAATTTTCACTATTCCGCAAACAGCGGTATGGTCTGAAACTTCACCACATCGACCAGACCCTGGTCGGTGATCTTCAGCTCGGGGATGACGGCCAGCGCCAGGAAGGACATCGCCATGAACGGATCGTGCAGTGTGGAGCCCATTGCGTGCGCAGCGCGCAGCAAGTCGTCCATCTGCGCGCGGACAGTCTCGATCGGTTGATCGGACATCAGCCCGGCAATGGGCAATGGCAACTGCGCGACGATCTCCGTGCCGTCGGCCGCGATCATCCCGCCGCTCATCTCGCCGACCGCGCGCGCCGCCGTCATCATCGACCGGTCGTCCGCGCCGATGACGACGATATTGTGATGGTCGTGCGCGACCGATGAGGCGATCGCGCCCCGGCGCAGGCCGATGCCTTTCACGAACCCGACCGCGTGGTTGCCGCTGTGCGTGTGCCGCTCGACGACGGCAATCTTGAGCAGATCGAGTCCCACATCCTGCACGGCCTCGCCGTTCTCAATCGTCACGTCTTCGATGAGATGCTCGGTGATGATCTGATCCGGAATCGCGCCGATGACGTGCGCCTTGCGACCTTTCGCCTCGATTTTGAAGTTGACCTTGTCCCAACGCACGTTCATCGACGAACGGACAAAGATGCTGCGCGGAGGCCGCTCGTAAGGGATCAGGTCGCCGTCACGGGCGACGAGTCTCCCGCCTCGAAACACTATCGACACGCGCACCGTGCGTAAATCGTCGAGCACGGCAATGTCGGCGCGGCGGCCCGGCG
>DATBWU010000119.1:0-29583 GCA_036514635.1 Anaerolineae bacterium
CCCGACATGATCACCACGCGACAGCGGCCGCACGTGCCTTCGCCGCCACACACCGAAGCCAGGCCAATGCCCGCCTGCCGCGCGGCATCGAGCAGGTGTGTGTCGCTTGGCACATCGACACGTTTGCCGATCGGCTCGAAATCGATTTCGACAGTCCTGGCCGTGTGGGTCATCGCGTGTGATCGGTGCGCTGTCGAAGCTGGCTACCGGTGTGGTACAATGCGGGCAACCTGTCGGCATACTTGTATAGGGAAGTTCTCAGGCTCACACAGGTTACATTTAGGCAAGGCAATCGTCAAGTGACAAATGTCATCGTTCGGCGACCGGGTTAGCGAGCATGAGCAGACGACCGAAGAGCCAGGTATTAGAGCACTCGCCCTCCATTGACCGGAACTCGTTCGAACCCGCTTATGCGCAGCTGGTCAATATCTTGCGAGGCAGCGTGGCGACCGGCGCGCTTCGCCCGGGCGACCAGATTCCGTCCGAATCGCAGTTGTGCGAGCGGTACGGCATCAGCCCGATGACGGTGCGGCGGGCCATCAACATCCTGACCGATCAAGGTGTGGTCGTTGCCGAGCAGGGTCGGGGCACGTTCGTAAAGCCGGTTGCAATGGGCGCGGCGACCTTTCAATTGGCCGAGCTGCAGAATCTGTTCAGCGATGAAGAGTACACGACGGTCACCATGCTCGAAACGCGGATCGTGAAGGCGGACGAGCGCGTGGCGCGCAAGCTAGCGATTGCGCCCGGCCAGCGGACGATCTATATTCGCCGCCTTTTGCGCACGGACGGTGTGCCCGCCTTCTATCACCGCGAGTATCTGATCAATGATCCGATGCGCCCGATTGTGGAATCCGAGATGGAAGTGACGGCGCTGCAGCGCCTGTTCAGCGGCACGGGCGAGACGATCCTCAAGCGCGGCGACCTCAGCATTGAAGCGACGATCCTCACCGACGAGGAGGCGCGCCTGCTGCAAGCGCCGCAGCCGATGGCCGCCTTCTGCCTGGAGCATCTCTTCTACGACTTCGACGACAAGCCGATTAGCTGGGGTTGGTTCATTGGCCGCGCCGATCGCCTGCGCTTCACGACCCGGGTCGGCCTGCCGGCTGCGCCGTCGACGACCTGACCGAGGAAGACCCATGACGACTCAGACCACACGCCAACGACTCATCCATCTGCTGGCGGACCTGGACGAAGAGGCCGTGCTCAAGCTGGTGCAGCGATGCCTCGCCGCCGGCGATGATCCGCTGCAGATCATTGAAGACTGTAACGCAGGCATGAGGCTGGTCGGCGAGCGCTACGAGCGCGGCGAATTTTTCGTTTCGGGGCTGATCATGTCGGGCGAAATCTTCCGCGAAGTGGTGGAACTGGTGCAACCCCATTTGGAAATGCATGCGGGCGGCACCGCCTCGGGCCGTGTGCTGTTGGGCACGGTGCGCGGCGACATCCACGACATCGGCAAGAACATGGTGGGCACGCTGTTGGCGTGTCACGGCTTCACCGTGATCGATCTCGGCATCGATGTGCCGCCCGTCGATTTTGCCACGAAAGCGATCGAGGTCGAGCCGGACGTGGTGGGCTTGTCGGGGTTGATCACGTCCTCATTTGATGCGATGAGAGAAACGGTGGCCGTGCTGCGGGCCGAAGCTCAAAATCATCAACGCGTGTTTCCGATCATGATCGGGGGCGGCCTGATCGATGAGCCAGTCTGCCGTTACGTCGGCGCCGACTACTGGGTTCCCGACGCGATGACCGGTGTACGACTGTGCCAGCGCCTGCTGGGCGATCGGATTATCTCCACGAAGTCACACGAAGAGGCACGCAGATAGTGTTCGTATCGGCCACACTTTGCACCGGTTCGATACCTGAGCCTTAGAGCCTGTCTGAGAAGGCCGCTACGGTAACCACCAAGGCTCCAAGACACAAAGAAACACCAAGAAAACTTGGAGAGGCTTGGCGTCGCCTGCCCCCTTCAGGGGGTGGTGGTGAGTTTCAAGACAATCTCTTAAACGATGGCCGGCTCCTGGTACACGCCGAACACGTCGCGGAACACGTCGGTGATTTCCTGCAAGGTCGCGTAAGCCTTCACGGCATTGAGGATGAAGGGCATCAGGTTGGCCGTGCCGGTGGCCGCTTCGCGCAGCGCGGCCAGCGCACCGGTGACTTTTTCGTTGTCGCGCTCGCGGCGCAACGCCTGCAAGCGAGCCGCCTGGCGGCGCTGGCCTTCGGGGTCCATCGCTAAGAGGGGAATCGCGATCGGCTCGTCTTGCACGTAGTCGTTCACGCCGACGAGGGTGCGCTGCCGCGTGTCGATCTCGCGCTGGTAGCGGAAGGCCGACTCGGCGATCTCGCGCTGGAAGTAGCCCGCCTCGATGGCCTTGATGACGCCCCCGAATGCCTCGATCTGCTTGAACATCGCGTAGGCGCGTTTCTCCATCTCGTCCGTCAGCCATTCGACGTAGAACGATCCGGCCAGCGGATCGATCGTGTTCGCCACGCCGGTCTCGTGCGCGATGACCTGTTGCGTGCGAAGTGCGATCGTCACCGCTTTCTCGCTCGGCAGCGCCAGCGCCTCGTCCATGCTGTTCGTGTGCAGACTCTGTGTCCCGCCGAGCACCGCCGCGAGCGCCTGAAGCGCCACGCGCGCCACATTCACTTCCGGCTGTTGGGCCGTGAGCGCGACGCCGGCCGTCTGCGTGTGGAAGCGCATCAGCCACGAGCGTGGATTCTTCGCGCCGAACGTCTCCTTCATCTCGCGCGCCCAGATGCGCCGCGCCGCGCGATACTTGGCGATCTCCTCGAAGAAGTCGTTGTGCGCATTGAAGAAGAACGACAAGCGCGGCGCGAAGTCGTCGATGTCCAGGCCGCGCCCCAGGCACCAGCGCACGTATTCCATCCCGTCGGCCAGCGTGAAGGCCAGTTCCTGCGCGGCGGTCGCGCCCGCTTCGCGAATGTGATAACCGCTGATGCTGATCGGGTTCCACTTGGGCAGATACCGGGAGCCGAACTCGATCGTGTCGACGACCAATCGCATCGACGGCGCGGGCGGGAAGATGAACTCTTTTTGCGCGATGTATTCTTTGAGGATGTCATTCTGGATCGTCCCACCGAGCCGATCCATTGGCACGCCCTGCTTCTCGGCGGCAGCGATGTACATCGCCCAGATGATCGCCGCCGGTGAGTTGATCGTCATGCTCGTCGTGACCCGGTCCAGCGGGATGCCGTCGAGCAGGATTTCCATGTCGTTCAGGCTCGACACGGCAACGCCGCACTTGCCGAACTCGCCCGCCGACTCGGGCGCGTCGGTGTCGTAGCCGTACAGTGTCGGCAGGTCGTACGCGATCGACAGGCCGGTCTGCCCGTGCTCGAGCAGATACTTGAAGCGGGCATTCGTCTCCTCGGCGCTGCCGAAGCCGGCGAACATGCGCATCGTCCACATCCGGCCGCGATGCCCCGTGGCGTGAATCGCGCGCGTGAAGGGATACTCGCCGGGGAAGCCCAGGTCGCGAAGGTAATCGAAGTCGGGAATATCGAGCGGCGTGTACAGTCGACCGACTTCCTCGCCCGACGCGGTGATGAACTTGCCAGCGCGCTCCGGCGTCTTCGAGAGCGTCTGGCGCAGCGTCGTCTCTTCCCACTTATCGCGGGCCTGAGCGAGTTCAGACAGTTTGGATGGGTCGTACATAGCGCAACCTCCTGCCGCAATCCAAAGTGTAACTGTGGTAGAAATCGCGCGGGCAACGCAATGGTTGCAGGGCAAATTTTTACACCGTCGCAGGCAGAGGAGTCATCCTGATCCGATTGTCCTCGACGACTGCGAAATGCCCGTTCCAGTCAGTTCGGCTTTCGAAAGCAGCCACAACGACGCGCACCAGGTGATCGGGCGATGGGACTGCGATTCGGAACAACACAATTCCGCTCTGCGCAGATAGCCGCGACCGGAACGCCAGTTCGCCGAAATCTTTATCGAACGTGACCAGAACGCGGTCCTCAGATTGAGCGCGGGCCAGTACCTCCCGATCTTTGCTACCCGGTGCATCCGTGCGCACCCATGCTACGTCATGCCCACGTTGCCGCAGTGCCGACACGGCATCCCCTGGAAAGTTCTCATTCGCGAGGATACGCATGTGCTAAGCTTTCGAGGCCTCGAACGGATACACTCGCTCGTCACGCAATGCGAAACTCGCATAGCTCAGGCAAGCCTGAATGTCCGCATGGGTCAGGCCGGGGTAATTCCGAAGAATCTCCGCCTCACTCCAGCCCTGTGCGAGAAGATCGATAACGAACTCCACAGCAAGCCGAGTGCCCTTCACAACAGGTTTGCCAACAAGAATATCGGGATCGATGACAACGCGTACTTGCCAGTCCATGTCGTCCTCCTCGATTTCGACAATGTCACATTCGCTCAAAGCCCGTGTCCTCGCGGTCGGTGAGCAAGGTTTTCACGCTGCACCCTGCTGCCATTATACTCTGCGCCTTCTAGCGGAGGCAACTGACTCACCGATCGACCGGCCCTGGAGGCGCGAGCGGCAGGCTATCAACGGACTGGGAACGGACAAGCGGATGGGAACGGATACTATCCGATAATCCGCTTGTCCGTTTACCATCCGCTGATGACTTCTCACCGATCCACCGGCCCGGGCGGCGGCTGATCGGGTGGCGGTGTGAGCGGCAGGCCGTAATACGCTTCCAGGACGTTGCGCGCCAGCGGTGCGGCTCGATAGGATCCCTGGCCGCCGTTCTCCAAAAACACGGCCACGACGATTTGCGGGTCTTCGTAAGGCGACCAGCAGATAAACCACGCGTGCGGGTCTTTGCCGTTGCCAGCTTCGGCCGTGCCGGTCTTGCCCGCGAGCGTCTGCGGGAAGCCTCGGAAGATGAAGCCGGCTGTCCCTTTCGGGCTGACGATCACGCCGTGCAGGCCCTGGCGGATCGCTTGCAGGTTCTCCGGTGTGACGGGCAGCTTACTGATAACTGATGGTTGCCATACTTCCTCCGGCGGCTCGTTTTGCGATCCGATGCGAGCGATGATCTCCGGCCGGTACAGCGTGCCACCGTTGGCAATCGCCGCGTACAGGTTAGCCATCTGCAGTGGTGTCGCCAGCACGTAGCCCTGGCCGATCGCCATGTTGACGCCGTCGCCGGTCGTCCACACTTCGTTGACGTTCGTAAGTTTCCAGCCGGGATCGGGGATCACACCCGGCGTTTCGACGACGCCGGTGATGCCGGTTGTGTGCCCCAGCCCGAACGCGCGCGCCATGTTGGGTAGCGCAAACGAGTCGATCAATTCGACCGTCTTGCCCACCTCGTAGAAGACTGTGTTATTCGACGCGCTGAGGCCCGTCACCAGATCGATGTTGCCGTCGCCGCCTTCTTTCCAGTTGTACTTGCGGAAAGCCACGCCCAACCCGTCCCAGTAGCCGGGATCGAAGAATGCCGAATTGGGCGTGAAGCCGCCGACCTCCAGTCCGGCGGCCATCGTCACCGGCTTAAAAGTCGATCCGGGCGGATACGCGCCCTGCACAGCCCGATCGAAAAATGAAGTAACCGTCGGTGTGACTTGATCGGATTGCACGATCGTCGGGCGCAGCAGTTCGTTCGGATCGAAATCGGGATGGCTCGCCATCGCCATGATTCGGCCCGTATTCGGATCGACCACGACAATCGCACCATCCCGATCGCCGAGGATGTTTTCGACTTGCTGCTGAAAGTCGCGCCGGATCGTCAGGTAAATACTGCGGCTGGGCGCAGCAGGTCGCTCGGCGATTGTCTCGACGACGGTCCCCTGCGGCGTGATAGCGTTCAGCGTCGCGCCGTGCGTGCCGGCCAGGATCGACTCGCCCCACTGCTCCAGACCCGACTTGCCGATAAACTCATCGCCGCGATAGCCACGCGCCTTCCAGGCTTCCAGTTCTTCCACGCCGATGAAGCCGACGTAGCCGATGACGTGCGCCGCCAGGCCGCGATACTCGCGCGCGGCTTTTTCGCGCAGTTGGACGCCGGGCAGCGCCAGCACATCGCGATTCGCCTGGCTCACATCGAATGGAATATTCGCCAGCGGCACGTACCAGTCGGGCTGAGCATTTGCGATCTGCACGGCGATCGTCTCCGCATCGAGGCCGGTGATCGGGCTGAGCGCAGCGATCAGCGCAGGCTCGTCGACGATCTGGTCCGGCACGACGCCGACGGTGACGATCTTGTCCTCGACCGCCAGCCCCTTGCCATCCGCGTCGTAAATGTTGGCGCGGCGGGGGATGCTGTATTGCACCGAGAGCAGGTTGCCGCCCGCCAGCGCAGGCCAGATCAGGCCGTCGTTCCAATCGACGCCCCACTGGTTGCGGATAGGATCGAGGACGAGGGTGAGGGAATGATCGGCCATCAGTGTGCCGAAGAGGATGGTATCCCATTCGAGGTGGTAATCGACTGTGACGCGCTCGCCGCTGCGCAGCGCCGACTTGAGCGACGCGCGGACAAAGTTGACTGTCGCCGCCGTGTTGGCCTGATTGTATCGGCTGGCGAAGGTGTTCTCGCTGATGGCTGCCTGCGCCGAGGGCGTGAGCAGCTGGTACATGTTGGTGTAATCGGCGCGCGCCCACGCATCGAAGTAGGCCAGCGCAGTTTGTTCAGGCGGTGGAGGTTCAAGCGTGGGAGTCAACACCGCTGAAGGTGTGGGAGTGAGGGCCGGGCCGCTGCACGCAGTGAGAACCAGCACGAAGACGAGCAAACGCTTGAGCATGTGGGAATTATAGCGCGGAGTAAGTCGAGAGGCGCCTTAGGGGGTGTCGATTAGTGTGTGCCCCATCAGGGCTTGAGGTACTCTTCTATTCGATTGAGGAAATCGTCGAACGCGACTGACTCGGACGCCGGTGCGTGAGAATCGGGAGCTTCAAATGGGTGCCAGTGCCAACGGCCCGTGTTGTCCGCACCGAATATGCGGTGACCATCCTTGATAAGAGCAAAAGATGTTCGGCCGGTCGCTTCGTTGTAAAAAGCATCAACAAACGATCCAGCTGAGAGATGAGCACGCAGACACAACCATGCCACGCCGGCGGCTACAATCGAGACACTGATAACGATCGGCGAAACGGCGCAGGTGGATGTCACTTGAGATTCAAAGGCCTCAAGTGTCATACCAGCCATTGAGCCAGCTCCTCCAGTGCGGCAATGTCTGTCGCCGCCGCTTCCCAGTCCCAGTAATCTTTCTCAACGGGGTAAGTGTACGATCCAGGAACTTTCCCAGAGTTCCACTCCTGCTCGAAGGCGCTAAAAGCCATCCCATACTTCTGCTCAAAGGCAGTATTCATCGAACGCGCCGCTTCGAGCCGCAACCGCACCAGGTCTTTCAGCGCGAGGCTGAGTGCCACATCCGGGCGGGATTCGCCCGTAAGACGGCGCAAGACGTTATAAGCCGGTTTGGGGATAACCACTGTTTCCATGAGGATTGCGGCACCTCCATTCGCGAAATGATTTTACCACCCTTGACTGACTTGGTACAACCGTGAGAAATGCATCCAGCGCGCGCTTGACGAGGAAAGTGACGAGCCAATCGCTTATCACGTTGAGAGCATTCGGTAATTCGTGGGCAACGCCCGGTGATTCATCACCGGGCTGAAAAAGCGAAGCCTGCTTCAGCAGGCTGTTTGCCGCTTCAGCCGGATTGATCCGGTTTTTCTTGATTAGCCCGACGATTTTGCGAAGCACCCCGTAGCGCAGCGGAGTGGGCATCGTCGGGCGATAGGCGTGAGGCAATTGCCGAACGCTCTCACGTTTCACGTCGCGCGAGAATCGACTGATAGACCGGGCACTCATATCTCAAATGCGCCTGGCACGCCGAGGGCACGTCGACCAGCGGATCGATTCCTAGCGCCCGCAGGGCTCGCGTGACGTGGCACAGCGGCAGACCGACGACGTTGGCGTAGCAGCCGCGCAGATTCGCAACAGGATTGAAGCCATTATGCTGAATCGCGTAGGAACCCGCTTTATCGAATGGATCGCCCGTGGCGATGTAGGCGTTCATCTCGTCGTCGGTGTAGTCGCGCATCGGCACATCGGTCGAGGCGAGATCAGCGATCAGTTGATCAGTCATCAGATCAACAAGTGTAATGGCTGTGAAGACCTGATGCACTCGCCCGCGCAGGCGTGCCAGTATCGAGCGCGCTTCGGCGGCATCGACGGGCTTGCCCAGCGCTTCGCCATTGAGGGAGACGGTGGTATCGGCAGTAATGAGGATAGTTGGATGGTTGGGTAGGGGCGAGTCATGACTCGCCCGTTGGGCGGCGCGGGCTTTCTCCAGGCTGAGACGGGCGACCATCGCTGCCGGGTCTTCGCCCGGATGCGGTGTCTCGTCAACGCCAGCGTTGATCGTGGTAAAAGGCAGACCTAATAACGCGATCAGCTCGCGCCGGCGCGGCGAGCCAGAAGCGAGAACGACCTCACCCCCTCGTTCCCCCTCTCTTGAACTGTGCTCAGGAGAGGGGGATGGGGGGTGAGGAATAGACAGCGCCGCTTTTGCCGCGCGGCGCTGATCGGGATGCCGGGCGGGATCGGCCGCAATCGCCCGCAGGTGACTCGTCACCGCTTCGCGTTTGGCGGCGTCGAGAGACGACCACGCTTCGGCGATCAGCGCCGGGTCTTCTGAAAAGATATTCGACCAGAACTGTTCCAGATCGTCCAAGTGCCGGTCACCTAACTCCCTGGATGCGCCATGAGATACTGGGTCAGCAGATCGCCCATGTTGCCGACGATGTCGTAGGTCTCGAAGTGCCCCAGCCCACCGGCGACGAAAATGGTCGCGCCCAGGATGACATCATCCTTTTGCAGTTCCTCGTCGTACCACTGCAGCTGATCCAGGTACGCCCACAACGAATCAGGGTCAAGCCCGATCTTGGTCCAGTAGTCGGTGAAGTCCCGCCAGCCTGCGCCGAGTGGGCCGGGGCGATCCGCGCCGACCAGCCCATCGATGCCGGCCTCGGTGACGATGATCGGCACGTGCAGCTCGGGCGGCACGTAGTGGCGATACACTTTGCGGTAGCGCAAGGTCGTCACACCTTCGCCCGATTCCCGCTCGTAGCCGTGGTCCAGCGTCGGCGCAGAATACTCGTGGAGCGCGAGCACACCGCCCTGCTGTTTGACGGCTTGCAGAGCCGGAAAGAAATCATCCCACTGCTCCATAGGAGGGTTGCCCGCCGAGAAGTTGCCGACCGCGCACTTGAGTCCATAGGTGGCCATCTGTCGCACGCGCGCGGCTTCGAACTGGCCGTACAACACCATCTTCGCTTCGTTCTCGAACACCGGCTCGTTGTGGGCTTCCCAGTAGTCGACACCGGTGTTCGCCTGATACCGGCTCAAGTGCCTTGCGACGAAATCGGCGGCGTAGGCGGCCATATCGGTCGCGCCAGAGGTGATAGCGTTCTGGAAATCATACTGCTGGTTAATGTGGCCGACGACGATGGTGTTGGGCGAGTGTTGCTTGATCTCCGCTGCGGCCCCCAGATCGCCGAAGATCTTCACGACGCGCGGGCGTCCATCGACGATGATGCGATCCATGATCTGCGGATCGCGGAAACGCTGCACGGCGATGCCCAGCTTGCTCGGTCGCTCGAACGGCGGGAAAGTTCGCCGGGGCTTCGCGGTCGGCTGGGGGGGAGGCGGCGAGGTCGGCGTGGGTGTCGGCGCAACTTCGCTCTGAACGTCGGGCAGATAAACCGCGCGACGTGACGGCGTCGCCACGGGCGAGGTCGTTGTGCTCGCGAGCGTCGGCGTCACCGGACCGGGCGCGTTGCACGCTTCGAGCAACCCCGCGAGCGCCGACGAGCCAGCCGCTGCCAGAAATTGTCTGCGAGTCAGTCGTCGTTTCATTCAACACACCTGGGCGCGGCGATTATACCAGCCATCGTCCGTCGCGGCGGGCAGGGGGCGGATGCCGATCATTGCCGAACCCCATCGCGTATGTTATGATCGGGCCATCTTGCCTGACGAGGTCGAACATGGACTGGCGACGATTGGCGGTTTTCATCGCGATTAACATCGTCGTCTCGGTGGCGGCGACGCTGATCACGTTGTCGATCTGGGAATCTTCGCGTCAGCCGGCCAGCGCACCGCTCGCCACACCGATTGCGGAGGCGCAGAGCACGCCTGCGCCCCAGGCGACGCCGATCGCAACCTCACTTCCGACTGACGTCCCTGCTCCGACTTTCACGCCGACGCCCCCGGGGCCATTCCTGTACACCATCCAGCCGGGCGATACGCTCGGCAGTCTCGCGCTCGAATTCGACGTGGCGCTGGAGGAATTGCTCGCGGCCAACGGCCTGACCGAAGATGCGATCTTATCCGTGGGGCAACAAATCACGATCCCGGTCCCCGGAGTGCCGGAGGACGCCTCCTCGCCTGCGGCCACACCCGAGGCGACTTCCGCACCAGCGCTGGTCGTGATTCGTGAAATCGAAGCGTCGGGTTCGCTCGAAGGGGAAGCGGTGATCTTCACGAATCTGGGCGATATGATCAACCTGACCGGTTGGACATTATCCAACGGCAGTGGCAAGCGTTACACCTTCCCAACGGTCACGCTCTTCGCCGGGGCGGAACTGAAACTCCACACGCGCACCGGGGCCAATACGCCGTCGAATCTATACTGGGAGCAAAGCGAAGCCGTGTGGGGCAAGCCAGGCACGATTGCTTACCTGCGCGACGCCTCGGGCGTTCTCGTAGCGCAGTATCGCGTGCCGTGATGTAACTATACTGCGCGCGGTCACAAGTTGCGCTTTTTGCTGCTCAGAGCCCGCGTCCACGCGGGCGTCTATCCTGATCGACCGCGAGGACGCGGTCGGTGAGCAAAACCGCAGATTATTCCCGCGTCGAGTATAAAAGACCTCCGAGGACGTAGCCACCTCGGAGGTCTGCTGTCTGGCGGAACCGGTGCAAGCGCTATGGGCCAGGCTCGTCGCTCTTTTTCTTCTCAGGCTGATCGTCGCCCGACAGGCCCTTGCGAAACTCGCGAATGCCCGTGCCCAACTCTCGACCGACACGCGCCACGCGCCCGATGCCAAAGACCAGGATAATAATCGCCAGGATGATCAGGAGTTCCGGAACACCTAGATTCGGCATGGCAATCTCTCCCTGCTGAGATTCGCTCGTTCGACACAAATTATAACATACTTGGCGCACAGCCAGGCGGCGGATGCCGGGAGATGATCCACTTTTCAATCCGTTGACAGCCTCAGATCTACATGTTAAAATCCACCCCAGTGGGCCGTTAGCTCAATCGGTAGAGCAGGGGCCTTCAAAGGGAGCCTCGGCGGAGAATAGGAATTCGCCGAGTGGACGTTGCGATATGCTGGAACCCTGACGCGTAAGGCATGGCAACCAGCAGGCAACCCTCAGCGTTCGGGCGTCGAGACAGGTCATGCACACCAAAGACGCCGGGACCGTCGGTGAACTGGCGGTTATTTTACATCTGAAGCAGGCTGGCTACACGGTCTTCACCGAAGTCGGCGACAACAGTCCTATCGATCTTATCTTGGCGAATAAAGGATGGTTGTTACGCGGACAGGTGAAGTCGTGCAGGCTGGTGAATGGAGCGGCAAGTCTGCCGCTTCGCAAGGCTGGCCCCAATGGCTACCTGCGAAAGCATATCGGGGACACGATCGACTTCTTTGCTCTGTATGTGCATGATACAGGGCAGATCGCCTACATTTCGGCGAAAGAAGCTTTCAAGAGTTGTCCAAGAAGCACCCGCCTGACTTTCAGGGTAGATCCCGCGAAGAATAAGCAGAAGCGGCGCGTCCGATACCTGAAAGACTATGCCGACTTTGAGGGAGTCCTCAGAGACTATGAGCAACGCACCTGAGAAGGTGAAGATATAGTCCAGACCACAACCCCATTCGGGGGCCGGGGAAACCCGGAGTGGTATGTTAAGCCCTTGGTTGCAGGTTCGAGTCCTGCACGGCTCATCAGGAAGCCTCGCGCGTGCGCGGGGCTTTTGTTTTGCCCAAACCTAAAATGCTACTCCCACTCCAGGTCTTTCACCAGATCCGCCAGCGACCGCGCACCCTTCTTCGGTTTGTTGGCCGTCATCGCCTCTGCACCCTTCTTCGCCACGATGCGCTTGGCGATGATGTCGGCCAGCACCTGATCGGGAATCGACTTCGGCTGCGAGCGCTGCCACGCCATCGCCTTCTGACCCGGCTCACAGATGTCGAGGTAGGGGCAGTAAGCATGCCCCCAGTGCTCGGGCGGCAGCGTATCGTCCGGCAAGCGACCCTCGGCCAGGCTGTCCAGCATTGCCTTCACGCGTGCCAGCAGATCGGCGATCGCATCGGGATCGGGATAGACCTCGTAGGCCAGGTGATCGAGCGTGTCGCGATTCTCGTAGTAGATGATCGCACCCTTGAGCGGAATCGCACCTCGATAGTATTCGCCGATGCCCCACAGATAAATCTGCGCCTGGCGGACGTGTTCTTCTTTCGGAATGCCTGCCGCCTTGACCTTGTCGAACTCGGAGGCCGCCGCCGTCTTGAATTCCAGCGCCCAGAAGCCGGCCAGCGTTTCGTCGCTCGCTTTTTCGGGCGGGATGTAGAAGATGCCATCGCACAGGCCGTGGAGGCGATATTCGGGCACTTCGAAGAAAACCTCTTGACCCAGGCAGGCGCGCTCCAGCCCGCGCTGCAAGCGCCGATGGCTGTCGGTGCCGACGGAGAGAATGCGCCCGACCCGCGCGTCGAACGGCGGCTTGGGCTTGCCCTGCAACTCGAACGCGACGTACAGCAGGCAGCCCTTCGCCAGCGACGAGGGGCGGATGTACGGCTCCTGCGTCTGCGCACGCTGAGCGGTCTGCAACAGATCGACCACGTAGCCGGCCGCGCCTTTCACCTTTTTCATCATACACTCCTGCCATGGACGATGACATTCACCGCCGAGAACGCAGAGTACGCAGAGGCTTCATATTGCTCGGCGTTCTCCGTGTTCTCTGCGGTTAGACTTCACGTTCGGAAGAAGAACCGCGTCTCACCCGCCGTATTCACACCTTCCAGCGGATCGACTTCGAACATCAGCGGATATTGGGCGGTGACGTTGCCGATGACGAGCGCGTGACGCTGCCGCAGCCGGCGCACGAACGCCGCCATTGTCTCGTAGTCGGTCGCCGCGCCGCGCGATACGTGCCGCACGTCGTCCTCGAACGGAATCCGAAGGAGGAACAGGTTATCCGCCTGGCGCAGCACGGCCTCGTCCAGGCCATGAATCATGTTGGTGACGAAGAAACTGGTGATGCCCAGGTGTCGTGCGCGGGTGACGATGTAGTCGATGCTCTGGCGCGAAACATACAGGTGCGCTTCCTCGAAGAAGATGAACGGGAAGCGGTGCGTGCTGTGCTCGATCTCCCAGATGCACAACTCCTTCACCAGCTCGATGATCGCCTGCACGAAGCCTTCGCGCGCCAGATTCGACAGGCCCGACACGTCCACGACGAGCGCGCCGCCTTCGCGAATCTTGCGGTAAGCTTCTCCGAGTGATGCCGCTTCTTTTGGACTACGGGCGAAGATGCGCGTGTTCTTCAGCGCCTCCAGCCGCGAGCGGATGGCGTGGTTGACGACGGCGGCGCTCGACCCGCCGCCAAACTCGCCCTCGTCGGCCATTTGCATCAGTTGCTCAAGTCCGATGTAGGGCGGCTTGCCGCCCTCACGCTCGACGGCTTCGGCCTCGGCCCACAAGCGCGCCACGCGATTCTCAAAGTACAGCGCCGAAACCTCGGGCAGGCCGAAGCGCGTCAGCAGCGTCATCGTCGGCGCGAGGCCGAATTGCCGCACGCTCAACCGAAAGTTGCCGCCTGCCTCCAGGTGAACGATGCCGCGCCGGATCGTCTTGCCCGTGCTCGGATCGACTTCGGCTTTGGGCAGATGGATGTATTCCTTGTTGATGTCGAACACGACGCACGGCCCGCCCTGCGCGATGAGCTGCAAGAGCACGACCTTGGACAGGTGAGATTTGCCACTGCCCTTCACTCCCGTGATCACGTTGACCTTTTCCAGGTCCTGCCCTTCGACGTAGAAGTCCGTTCCGGCCAATGTGCGACCCAGTCGCAGGCGATGCCCCAGATCGCGTGTCGAGTTAGCGAAGACCTCTTGATCGTCGGTGCGGAAGACATCCACATTGCGCGCCGGGATCCAGCCATCCCACTGCTCCCAGCGGACGCGCCCGTTGTCCGACGCGGGGGCCGTCTTGCGGATTTTCGCCAGCGCCAGCTGGATGTTCCCCATCTCGGCATCGTGGTCGTCGAGATTCTCCGGCACCGTGAGCCGGTAACCGATCGCTTCCAGGAGTGGTGCGCGGATCGGCTCCGGCCCGACGAGGCTGTGCAGTTGGTCGAGGACGAGCGAAGGATACGTCGCGGAGCGAAAGGCGATGACCTGGACGATCACACTGCGGTTGGAGTCGCGCTCGTGCAGCGTGAGCGTCTCGCCGACGCGCAGGTCGACTTCGCGGGGATTGAAAAGCAATTCAGCCAGGTCGCCGTCAATCCGGCGGACCTGGACATTGAGCGTGTCCACTCCTCACCTCTGGCTCCC
The DNA here is from genome assembly GCA_036514635.1 of Anaerolineae bacterium. Taxonomy (GTDB): domain Bacteria; phylum Chloroflexota; class Anaerolineae; order Fen-1058; family Fen-1058; genus DASSFZ01. The sequence goes on from DATBWU010000119.1 coordinate 14,559, forward strand.
GGTGCATACGAACGTCCTGCACAATCTCAAAACCGAGATAGAACTCGCGTTCCACTTGCGATTCTACATAGTCGTGTGACAGCTAGCGTCACACTCCTTTTGGGCCGAGCCTTGCGTGTGACCACTCTTCTGCGTATAATGCAACAGATGTTCCACTTGGACCAGGTACGCCAATGACACTCGAACTCGGCAAGGTCGCATCACAGGTCGCGGCGATGGGCGCGAATGCGGCGCAGCGCACGAGTGCGCGCGCTAAGGTCGTGCCGACCGTGCTTGGCGTGCTGACCCGGTATCGCGCGGACCATCAGGTGCGCGAAATGGTCGAGTCGGCCATTAGGCAAGGGTGGGGGGGCGCCGTCCCGGTCACCGAGCCGCTTGACGCTGCAATTGATCCTATTGCCTTGCCGAAGCGGCTGACTATTGTGGCTACGGATGGCTCGCAGATTTATCCCGATCGTCACGGTATCGCGTTGTATTACGTGATCAATGTCGGCAGTATCGTGCTGAGGCTGGGCAGCGGCGAAGCACCGGGCATCGATGCCACGCCGGCCGTCTGCTTTGACGAAGAGCAGCTTTACGGCGACGATGATTATCCTGTCTCCGGCCAGGTGATCAACGCGCGCCGGACTGTCGTGGAGATGACCCGGCTGGCTCAGCTCGCTGCCGAGGAAGTGAAAAGCGCGCCGACGGTTGCACTGGCCGACGGCAACATCGCGCTCCGCGTGAAGCAGGAAGGCATTCCGGCTGCCGAGCGTGACCGCCTGGAAACCGAGTACATCCGCCAACTCAACACATTGCGCGCAGCCGAGATCGCCACAGGCGGTTTTATTTCCCGACCCGGCGCGACCTCGGTCGTCCGGCTCGCGGAACTGGCCGAGCAGTGCCCCCCCGATCGGGTTGCGGAGTTCGTCAAGAACAACAAAGGCCGGCCTTACGAGGGCATCACCGATACTCCCCTCTTCGACGCGCTCCTTAAGCCGGGTCAGCGATCCGCCGTGTTCAAACTGGCGACGCAATGGGCCAGGCCCTACGAAGCCACCGGTCACGCCATTCACTTCTTTTATTTGAACATCGGCACGGATCTGCGCTCCACCGTCGCGCGCATCGAAGTGCCGGAGTGGGTCGCGTCAGACCCGGAACGGCTGGGCCTGCTGCACGCCGCGATCGTCGATCAGTGCCGCGTCACCGACAATGCGTATCCTTACGTGTTGATGCGAGCCGACGAACTGGCCGTAATCACCTCGGCCGAGAAGGCCAACTTCGAGCAGATGGTCGGCGTCGAATTGTTGCGCCACGGCATCCAGGCGCGGCCTTCAGAGAAAGCGGCGACGAAGAGCATCGCCCGCTATGGCAAGAAGAGATAGAAGATGGAGGTTGGAAGTTGGAGGGCGGTGCCTCCAACATCTAACCTCCAGTCTCCAACGTCCAATCTCCGAAAGGAGAAACGATGAGCGATTCACCCTTGCGCGTTGGGCGGGTCATGCGGTCGAGCACCGGCGAGTTCACGATCGGCACGCGCCTCACGCAGCCGGACGTTCCTCACTTCGGATCGTTCGTCAGGGCCCCTTCGACCGACGGCTGCGATGTGATCGGGGTGATCTACGACGTGCTGATTGAGGACGACCCTTTCGTGCGGCAGATGATCAGCGCCGATGTGAAGGACGAATACATCCGCGATCACCGCGAGAACCGCCAGGTGCCGGCGACGGTCAGTGTTCTCGTCGTGGGACACAGCCGCGACGGGCAGATGTATCCCTATTTGCCTCCGCAGCCGCCGGCCTCACTCGATACGCTTCTCACCTGCACGGATGAAGAGGTGATCCGCTTCACCGAGGACTTCACGTACTTCCGCACGGTGTTGAACGCCGTCAACGCTCGGCCCGACGAGCTACTGGCGGCCAGTCTGCGTCACGCCACCGAAGCACGCGCAGGCGGCGGCCGCGAGTTCCTGGTGCGCGCCGGCCGTGAACTGGCGCGGCTGCTGGCCTTCGACGCCGTTCGGCTGGAAGGGCTACTGAGGCGCATTCGACCATGATTGCAAAAGATGAAAAAGGAAGAACGATTCTGGGAGGCCCTTTAGGGTCGATCGAGCATCGACGCTCTGCGCTGCGCGAGGCTTGCGCCAAATATGACATCGCACTGGCATACTTGTACGGCTCACAGGCACGTGGCAGCGCTGGCCCGTTGTCCGACATCGATGTAGCGATCCTATTTCGGCCGGAAGTCTCCCGGCCAGATCGCGGGGATCGGCTTTTCCACTTGACCGGCGAACTCATGAGTATCTTCCGACGATCCGACGTGTTTGTGGCCGATCTGGACACGGCTTCTCCTCTCTTGCGCCATCGCGTCTACAGAGATGGTCAATTGCTATATTGCAGTGATGATCGTCTGCGCGTGAAATTCGCAATTGAGGCGCTGCGCGATTATGAAGACACACGACCGCTGCGTGAGATTCAACGGCATTACCTGACGAAACGCATTGCTGATGGCACTTTTGGCCGCGCTCGTCCCGCCCTGGCCGAGAGCAAGGAACAGTATGGTTGACATCGAAGTCGTCCGAAATCGACTCAGTGCCTTGAATGAGTACGTGGCCCGCCTGGATGCAAAACGTTCCTGGTCGTTGAGCCAAATGCTGGCTGATGAGGATGCTTATTACGCCATTCAGCATTTGCTCCAGCTGGCAAGCCAGGCCGCCATCGATATCGCCACTCATATCCTTGCAGCCGACTTCTCGACACACGCCGACAACTACCGAGACGTGATTCTTGCGTTAGGGAGTGAAGGTGTGTTGCCCCTAGTATTCGCGCAACGATTCGCCGCGATCGCGGGTTTCCGAAACATCCTGATTCATGCGTACCTGGCCGTCGATCCACAGAAAGTTCACCTATTTCTTCAAACGGGTCTGGAGGACTTCCGGTCCTTTGCTCGACACATCGCGAAGTACCTGAAGGAGGCGAAGTAGTGGAAACGCCTCAATCCGAATTGGATGAGTTTTTCGGCCCTCGCGTTGAACGCTTGACCGTTGAGGAGAGACCGGCTGTGAGACGGTTGGGCGTCGTCGTCAGCGGATCGCTAAGCAAAGGACTTGATGTCAAGCTGGATCGCACCGCCGACATCGAATCGACGGCCGTCGGGCGCTACGTTGTCGTCGAAGGCAAGTCGCGCCGCTTCTTCTCGATGATCACGGACGTATCGCTCGACGCGACCGATCCGCGCATCGCCAAACTGCCGCCGGACGTCGACGACGATTTCATGCGCGAGGTTATCCTGGGCGTCAACACGTTCGGGATGCTGCACGTCGCGCCGATGCTGGTGTTGGAAGAAGGCGCGACCGAGCCGAAGCCGGTCAAGACCGTTCCGGGCCATTTTGCGCCGGTCGTCGAGGCAACCGCCGGCGATGTGAACCTGATCTTCGGCAGCGACGAGCAGGCGGGTTTCTTCCACGTCGGCGAGCCGCTGGACATGGAAGACATTCCCATCTATATCAGTCTCAAGCGTTTCGTCGAGCGGTCGAGTGGCGTGTTCGGCAAGAGCGGCACAGGCAAGACCTTCCTCACGCGCATGTTGCTGGCGGGCATCGTCCAGTCGAATGTCGCCGTCAATCTGGTCTTCGACATGCACAACGAATACGGCTGGAAGTCGCAGACCGAATCGAGAGGCGAGGTGAAGGGCCTGCGCCAGTTGTTCCCCTCCAGCCAGGTGGCCGTCGCCACACTCGACGATGAATCGAGCCGGCGGCGCGGTAGCAAGATCGATTTTGTGGTGCAGATTGGCTACAGCGACATCGAGCCGGAAGATGTGGAAATGCTGGCCGGCATCATGGGTCTGAGCGATGTGCAAGTCGGCGCACTGCACGCGATTCACCGGCGGCTGGGCCACAACTGGATCGCGCGCCTCCTGAGCGACGAGCGCCCCGAAGAGATGCAGGCGATGATCGACGCGGGACAGATTCACGAAGGCACGCTCGGCGCCATTCAGCGCAAGCTCGGCCTGTTCCAGCGCTTCGCTTTTCTGAAACCCGGCGTGGCGGACAACGCGGTCAAGGAAATGCTCGGCTACATCGAGCAGGGCAAGCACCTGGTGCTGGAGTTCGGGCGTTACGGCAGTTCGCTCGAAGCGTACATCCTCGTCGCGAACTATCTTACCCGGCGCATCCATCGAGCCTACGTCCAGCGCAAAGAAGCGGCGCAGGGCGGCCAGGCCGACGAGCCGCGCCCGCTGGTCATCACGATTGAAGAGGCGCACAAGTTCCTCGACCCGGCCATCGCCGGCCAGACGATTTTCGGGACGATCGCCCGCGAGTTGCGCAAATACAATGTCACCTTATTGATCGTCGATCAGCGCCCCAGCGGCATCGATCCGGAAGTGATGTCCCAGATCGGCACGCGGGTGACGTGCCTGCTCGACGACGAGCAGGACATCCGCGCGGTGTTCGCCGGCGTTTCGGGCGCGAGCGAGCTGCGCAACGTGCTGGCGCGGCTCGACACCCGGCAGCAGGCGCTGATCTTGGGCCACGCCGTGCCGATGCCGGTCGTCGTCCGCACGCGCGACACGACGACGGCAGACTACTATGCCTCGCTCGGCTACGTCGAGGGGCAAGACCTGCAGAAGAAACTCGAACGCGGGAAGAAGGCCTTAGGGCGAGATAGCGGTGAGCTGGATTGATCGCATTTCTGTCTGGCGAGGCGACCAGTGGGTGAAAAGCTGTTCGTAATTTATCTGGACGAAGCGCGCCAGAACCGCTATCGCCATCGGCACAATTGGGAACGCGGTCAGGTCACTGAATTCCAGATTCAATACGAGGCTTTCATCGCAGGGCGCTGGTATTCTGTGGTAAGATACGACAGCGCCCACGGCCAGCCTCATCGAGATACGCTTCGCCCGGATGGGACTCAGACCAAGGATTGGTTTCCCGGCTACAGTAACGCTGAAGTGCTGACTATTGGACAAAGGGATATTCGGGAGAATTGGCCGAAGTATCGAGCGCAATACGAGAAGGAGATGGCGTGATGAATTCCTTCTATCAAGTCAAGTTCGACGAACTGTTCACAGAGTTCACTCGCTACTTGACCGAACATCCCGAGTTCGCCGAGCGCATTCCAGACAACGCCGAAGTTGTGTTACTGGACGAGAAAGATCCTCAATACAGCCAGTACGCGATCGAGCTATCCAAACGCTCGAGATTAACCGACGACGAGCCTGACCGACCGGTGGTCTACATCGAGGTCACCGAAATGGCCCCGGTGCGCTCGCGCGTGAAGAAACTCCAGGTCCACGAACGGCCTCCGGCTTACACGACCTGATGGGTCAATGATCCCCCTCAATCTCCAGCTCCACAACTTCATGCCCTACGCCGATGCAACGCTCGACTTCGCCGGCATCCACATCGGTTGCATCGCAGGCGACAACGGCGCGGGGAAAAGCTCGCTGCTCGACGCGATCACGTGGGCGTTGTGGGGCCGCGCGCGGACCAAGCGCGACGACGAGCTTGTCCGGCAGGGCGCGGCGGAGATGCTGGTCATGCTGACCTTCGCGCTGGCCGGCAACGTGTATCAAGTGATCCGCGCGCGCAAGACCGGCAAACGCGGCGTGAGCACCCTCGACGTGCAGGTTCAAGGGGAAGGCGAATGGCGCACCATCGCCGAGCCGACGATCCCCCAGACGCAGGCTAAGATCAACTCACTGCTGCGGCTCGACTACGAGACCTTCATCAACTCGGCGTTCTTGCTGCAAGGCCGCGCCGACGAGTTCACCGTCAAGACGCCCGCCGAGCGCAAGAAAGTGCTGGCCGATATTTTAGGGTTGAGCCAGTGGGAAGCCTACGAAGAGCGCGCGAAGGTGCGTATCCGCGAGATCGAGGCCGACCTGACAACGATCGATGTACGCCTGCGCGAGATCGACGCCGAGACCGCGCGCCGGCCGCAGTACGAGGCTGAGGCCTCGTCCACACGAAAAGCTGTGATTGAACTGGGCAAGACGCTGCGCGAGGTCGAAGCGCGCTATCAGAAAGCACAGCAGGCTCAGCAGGAACTGCGCCACCTCGAAGCGCAGGCTGCCGAACTGTCGGGCCGCACCCTCCAGGCCGAGCACGAGCTTCAGAGCGTGCTGACCGAGCTCGAAACGGCGCGGCGCAAAGCCGACACGACGGCGATCCAGGCGCAACTCGCCGCCGTGCGCGCCGACCTGGCCCGCCTGGCCGATCGCGAAGCGCGGCGGGACGAGGCACGCGCAAAGCGCAACGCTCTGGCCGAAGAGAGCGCAAAACTCAAAGGCCAGAACGATCGGCTCGGCCCAGAGACGGAACCGCTGAAGCAGCGTATCGAGACGCTTCAAGCCTCGGCCGATCCGGCGTGCCCCACCTGCGGCCAGCCACTCTCACCCGATCACCGGCATACCGTCATTCAAGATTTGGAAGTGGAGATTAAGAGCCGGCGCGATCTGTTCCGCAGCAACCAAGCGCGCTTGAAAACGCTCGCCGCCGAGATCGCGGCGCTGGATAAGGAGTTGAGCGGGCTGGAAGCCGAGGTGCGCAACATCGTGCCGTTGCAGCGCCGCGAGGCCGAGTCGAACGCCGCGCTGAAAGCCGCCGGCGAAGCGCACAAGTCGATTCCCAAACTCGAAGCGAGGCGCGACCAGTGGCAGAAGACGGTCGATGCCGATTCAATGAAGCAAGCCGAACTGACCGCCCAAATCGGCGCGCAGCGCAGCGATTTGGGCGACGCGACGGCGGTGCAGGCTGAATACGATCGCGTCCGTGCGGAAGAGGCGCACGCTCGGCAATCGCTCGGCGCGGCAGAGCAGAAACTCGCCGCGTGTGACGCGCTGGCGAAAGTGCGCGAGAGCAAAGTCGCCGAGCACAAGCGGCTGGCCGAGGAGAAGGGCATCTACGAGGAACTGCGGTTGGCCTTCGGCAAGAAGGGCGTGCCGGCGATGATCATCGAAGCGGCCATCCCGGAGATCGAGGACGAGGCCAACGCACTATTGAGCCGGATCACCGCCGGGCGGATGCACGTCCGCTTCGACACGCAGAAAGAGACTCAAAAAGGCGACACCGTCGAGACGCTTGACATCCAGATCGGCGACGAGCTCGGCACGCGGCCTTATGAAAACCATTCCGGCGGCGAGCAGTTCCGGGTCAACTTCGCCATACGGGTCGCCCTGAGCAAGTTGCTGGCCCGGCGGGCGGGCGCGCAGTTGCAGACACTCGTCATTGACGAAGGCTTCGGCGCGCTGGATGCCTCGGGCCGCGAGCGATTGGTCGAAGCCATCAATGCTGTGCAGGCCGACTTCGAGCGCGTCCTCGTCATCACGCACCTGGAAGAGTTGAAGGACGCTTTCCCCGCACGCATCGATGTGACGAAGACGGAAAGTGGTTCGCAGATCGTTGTACAGTAGCCAGTGAACAGTAGCCAGTGAACAGTAACCAGTAATCGAGGCTCTGCTTACTGCCCACTGATCACTGATCACTGTCCACTGATTACTATTGACTCTTTTCCACCCGATTCAGCGCGAAGAGAATCTCCTCCGGCACGATCAGTGCCTCGCTCCCGCAGTTGGGGCAGATGCCGTCTCCGCCCTCGAAGCGCAACCCACAGCAATTCCAGCAGATGTAGCGAGCCGGTGCTTCGGTGAAATGCAGCTCGGCCTTCTCGGCCAGTGTGCCGCGCCGGGCCACGTCGATCGCCGCGCGGATCGTATCGAGTGGCACCTCAGGCGTGGGATAAATCGTTACGTGCAACGCGGAGATCGCCCCCGCGCCAGTCGCTTGAGATTCGGCCATCGCCGCGGCGATCATCGCCCGTGCGCGTTCGAGTAAATCGTCAGTCATGGTCGTCTTTCCAGCTGACCGGTACTTTCGGAATGCCGGTCATCTCTCCCGTGTGGCAGTAGATGTCACAGATATATGATACCGTAAGTGTGCAAGAGCGTTGAACCGTTACCTACCATGAAAGGAGATTCGACATGCCAGCGCTCAACCGTGTACAACTCATCGGCAATCTCGGTCGCGATCCGGAAGCCCGCTTCACTGCAACCGGGAAGAAGTATGCCACCTTTAGCGTGGCCGTCAACCGGACGTGGAAATCGGCAGAAGGTGAAAAGCAGGAAGCCACCGATTGGTTCCTGGTGAATGCCTGGGGCAAACTGGCCGACATTTGCCTCGACTATCTCAAGAAGGGCCGCCTGGTCTTCATCGAGGGCCGGCTGCGCTCCGAACGCTGGGAAGACAAAGATTCCGGCGAGCAGCACACGCGCACGGTCGTCGTGGCGACTACCATGCAGATCCTCGACCGCAAGCCTGACGAGACCGAGATCGTCGCCGAAGAAGAGACAGTCGCGGAATAACCGCCTCGACCGACAATTGAATACATCATCCATTGTGGGGGCGAGTCAGCGACTCGCCCTTACTGCCCGGTCGACCAACGAGGGGTCGTCCCGCGCGTCCAGCACCGCACCGTTCAGATCGCCCGCCGCGTCCGACGCCAGCCACGCGACCACCTTCGCCGCCGTCTCCGGCGCGTACACCTCGCCTTTCGCGGTGGTGTCCTCGAAGAACTTCCGCCGTCGTGGCGGCAGTTGATCCGGCGTGGCCGTGCGCAAGGTCTGCACCATCGCCGTCTCGACGATGCCCGGATGCAGCGAATTGACCCGCACGCCCGTCGTGGCGAGCTCGACGGCCAACGACCGCGTGAAGTGATCCAGCCCGGCCTTCGACGCCGCGTACGCGCTCCAGTTCGGCGCGGCGAACGAGGCCGCGCCCGATCCAATGTTGACAATCGATCCGCGCCCGCGCTCGATCATTCCCGGCAGCACGGCCCGCGTGCAGTAGTACGCGCCGATCAGGTTGACCTCGATCGTGCGCGCCCACTCCTGCGGTCGCGTCTCCCACGTCCGCGCCAGCGGGCCGAGCGTGCCCGCGCTGTTGATCAGAATGTCGATCGGGCCGATCGACGACTCGATCTGGCCGACGGCCTCGATCACGGCTTGCCAGTCGGACACGTCGCACACGAACACGCCGGCGCGACCGCCCCGATCGCGCACTTCGTCAGCCGTCTCGTCAAGTTCGAGGCGGGTCCGCGCACTGATCGCTACCGCCGCGCCGAGTTCGGCCAGCGCCACTGCCGTCGCGCGACCGATCCCGCGACCCCCGCCCGTCACCCACGCGATCTGTCCTGAGAGTCTAAGCACTGTTCAACGCCCCCGGAACCATCAAACTGGCTGCCAATAATAGCCCACCCAACACGGTTGGTCAATCGACCAGTAACCGAGTCGTCACTTGCCTGTAACGGGCGGGCGTAATCAGTCGGTGTACGATCAGGCAGGGTGAACGGAGGCTTAATGATGCATCACATCTCGATTCGACTCGCAGTTGTGGTCATACTGGTGGCGTTGGCGCTAGGCCTATCGTTCGGCATGGGCGCGCAGGCCGACCCGCTCCCGCCGCCGCATCTGGGCTACGGCGTCATCGTCAGGTTGAATGTCGACATGGCCGACGGGCTGGGCTTCGAGTGGATCAAGATGTACGAAGCCGACTATCTATTCCCCAGCCCGCTCAACTTCCCGCCGGAGGCGTCCCGGTACAACATTCTGTACCGCGTGAAAGCCGAAGGCTGGCCGGCGTCGATCGAGAACTATGTCGCGCACGTCGAGCAGCTAGTACGGGACGGCAAGACGAAAGGCGTCAAGGCTTACGAGATCGGCAACGAGCCGAACATCAAGCCGATGTGGGGCGAGCAGTACGTCAGCCCGGAACAGTACGCGCGCCTGTTGTGCCGTGTGTACCCGGCGATCAAAGGCATCGACCCGAACGCGATTGTCGTCAGCGCCGGCATCGCGCCGGTGGGCCGCCAGTCATCGATTTTTTGGCACATCGTTATGGACGATCGCGTCTTCGTCCAGCGCATGTTCGACACGATGCGCACCGAATTTCCCAATCAGTGGCCGTGCTTCGATGTCTTCGGTTATCATCCACAGGGCTATCCCTACCCACCGGAGATCAGCTATAGCGAACTCCAGCAGCAACACCCCGACGATAATGGCAACGCTTTCCACTTCCGTGAGGCGGAATACTATCACAACTTAATGGTTGGCTACGGCATTGGCGACCGGGAAATCTGGGCGACTGAGTTTGGGTATTTGCGCGATCCCGTCACCAACCCGTGGGACTTCAGCGATCCGCCGTGGTCGGACTATGGCTGGTGCAACGATTCGCGTTACGCGCCGGGGTTCGCCGACAACTTCAGTTGGATGAAGGTGAGCGAGGCCCAGCAGGCCGATTATCTTGTCCGCGCGTATCAATACGCCGATGCCAACATGCCGTGGATGGGCGTGATTTTCCTGTACAACATCGACTGGAACAATCAGGGCTGGTCGTGCGATCACGTCAAGTTCTTCTCGATCTATAAGGCCGCTACCGGCAAAGCCGACACCGATCCGCGCTCGCGCCTGAAGGCGCAGGCGTTCTACGCGCTGGCGGCGATGCCCAAGCGATCGGCTTACGCTGGAAGCCCGGCGCTGTCGATCCAACCGGCATCGATCACATTCCTAGCCGAGTTGAGCGCGTCCGGCGTGCAGACGCGCACCGTTCAACTCGACAATCTCGTGTCGGACACGCCGATGACATGGACCGTGCAGGCTGATCCGGCCAGCGCGCTGCAACCGATCGTCACGCCGCCCGGCGGCATTGACAATGCCACGCTGAAGGTGCAGCTCGACTCGGCGCCCTTCGGCCTCGGCACGTACTCCGGCTCGATAACGGTCACGGCGGAGCCGACGAGCACGATCGGCAGCCCGGCGACGATCGGCGTGAATCTGATCGTCGTATCGGAAGTGCATCGCGTCTTCCTGCCGGTCGTCGGCAAGAACTATACTGCGCCACCAACCCCTCCGCCCGGCAACGCGCCGGCGACCCGCTTCGGCCTCGACTTCGTCTCGTCGGCCGAAGACCCCGCCGCCGAAGCGCGCTACGGCCACGCCGCCGCGTTGAAAGCGACGATCAACCGCTGGCCGATGTACTGGCCGAACATCGAGAAGGACCCGGTCAATCAGCCGCGCGTGTTCGACTGGAGCGCGCAGGATGCCAATGTCGTCGCCGACATCAATCACGGCCTGGATATCGATGCCATTCTCATGCTGACGCCGCCGCAGTTCGCCGGTGCGCAGTTCGTGCCGGGTTCAGACGCCACATCTCTCCCGCGTGTGGGCGAGGGATGGCGCATCTTGCAGGACGAGGGCTTCGGAAGCGGAGCGGCATCCGCAACGTGCGCTCCCGGGACAACCGGCCCGGCTGCCAATCCGCCGCCCGGTCTATACCTCCCGGTGTTTGCCGACAACAGCGACGCGCCCGGCGCAGGCAAAACCATCAATCCCAACAACCGCTGGGCCATCTTTGTGAACGCCGCCGTCAACCGCTACAGACCTGGCGGGACACTCGGCCAGCAACGAGGCTGGGGCGCGGACACAGGCATTCGCTACTGGGAGATCTGGAATGAGGAGGACCTGTGCTTCTTCTTCAACGGCACGCCGGCCGATTACGCGCGCGTGTTGAAAGTGGCCTATCTCGCTGCCAAACACGCCGATCCGGGCGCGCAGATCATCTTCGGCGGCATGGCGCACTTCGAGAAATCTACCTGGCTGAACGACGTGCTGAACGAGATCGCCACTTACCCGGACCGCGATAGCGCTCAGTGGTTCATGGATGCCGTCGCCTCGCACAACTACACCTGGTCGTGGCAGACGTTCTACTATCTGTACCAGGATCGCCTGCGCCTCGACGCGCGCGGGCTGAACAACGTGCGGTTGTGGCTGACCGAGACCGGCGTGCCGGTGTGCGACGATCCGCCTTACGTCTTCTGCCCCGCGACGTATCGCGCGACGATGAGCGAGCAGGTCGACTATCTGATCCAATCGTTCACGTATGCCATCTGGATGAACACCGAGAGCGTGATGTGGTTCCAGCTCTACGACGACGCAGGCAACGATTGCCAGTTTGATGCCTTCGGCCTAGTGCGCAATCCACCGACCGGCCCCTGCACCCCGCGCGATGGGACGCCGCGCCCAGCGTACAATGCTTACAAGACTGCTACGCAGTATCTTAGCGGCCTGACACCCTACTGGCGGCTGCGACCGACGCCAGGACAGGAGCTCATCGCGCTGCAGAACGCTAAGATGGGCGACCGGGTGATTTCGATGTGGGCACGCAATTACGTGTCGGAGACGGTGACGATCACCGCCACGGCGACTTCGGCATTGCTCGTCTATCCCGACGGGACTTCACAGACCATCCTGCCTGTCAACGGTTACTACACGCTGACGCTGCCCGCTGCGACGAACACCAGCATCGCGACGACTGACGGCTCGGCCCCCATCGGCGGCAGCCCGCGTATTCTGATCGAGCACGACCCGGCGATTGTGGTGACGCCGTAGACAGTTGCTCGTCCCGTCACAATGAAAACGTGGCTCTCCTGGATCGAACGGGAAATGGAACCGCGAAGGCGCCAAGAGCGCCAAGTTTTCCAAATCTTCGCGCCCTTCGCGCCTTTGCGGTGAGGCTTTTTCCCGCCCAAGCCGGAAGAGCCGAAAACGTGAAGCGTGAAACCTGATCGGTGATTCTCACGCTTCACGTTTTACGCTTGACGTCCCTCGCTCTAGCACACTTCTAGCGGAACCGCGATATATTTTCTCCATCCTCGAAGATTCGCCCGCAAGGCGCTGCCTGCGCGGCCGGAGAGCCGGCAGGTGAGCGGGTGTGCGGTGACGGAAGCTTCGAAAACTCAGGAGGAGCCAAATGGCTACCAGTAGTTTGCAGGACGCGGCTGCGTTCCTCGAATCATACTCGAACGCGGTCGCGGCAGTGGCCGGCGCAGTCTCGCCGGCGATCGTGCGGGTGGAAGCGACGCAGCGGCATCGCGGCCACCGGCACTGGGGGTCGGGACGCGCCCGTGTGGGGCACGGGTCCGGCGTGGTCATCGACGCGGAGAAAGGTCACGTCCTGACCAACTTCCACGTCACGCGCGAGTCGGATAAGGTCGCAGTCACCTTCGGCGATGGAAAAGACGTCGAGGGTGACGTGCTGGGCGCGGATGCCGTGTCCGACCTGGCCGTCGTCAAAGTTCCGACCGGCGGATTGACCGGGGCGGCGCTGGGCGATTCGGACGCGCTGAAAGTCGGGCAAGTCGTAATCGCATTGGGCAATCCCGATGGCAATCGCGTCGTCGCGACGGCGGGCATCGTCTCGGCCGTCGGCATGGAGCTGCGTGGGCCAAGCGGGCGCGTGATGAGCGGGCTGATCCAGACCGACGCGCTGTTCAACCCCGGCATGAGCGGCGGTGCGCTGGTCAACGCGCGCAGTGAGGTGATCGGCATTAACGCCGCGTCGATCATGGAAGCGCAGGGCATCAACCTGGCGATTGGCGTCAACACCGCCAGGAAGATCGCGGCGCAGCTGATCGCCGGTGGCGTGAAGCGGCCCCGGCTGGGCATCGCCGGCGAGCGCGCACGCATCTACGAGGGGTTGATCAAGCATCACCAGCTTCAGGTAACGCATGGCATCGCCGTATACGGCGTCGAGGAAGAGAGCGGCGCGGCAGCCGGCGGCATCCAGAAGGGCGACATCGTCATCGGCATCGACGACAAGCCGGTGCAGGGGGTGGACGATCTGCACCGGGCACTGATGGGCTACAAAGTCGGCGATGAAGTGACAGTCACCGTGATCCGCGATCTCGACCTGCTCAAGTTGAAGGCGAAACTGGGCAGCGAGGAGTAAACCTCACCCTATCCCCGGCCCCTTCCCCTCTCTCATTGAGAGAGGGGAAGGGGAGCCGACTTTAGTCGGCACTCCGCCTCGGAGTTTTCATGTGCGTTCGGTATCAGTCCATTGATGGTATCCGTTCGGACACAAAAGCGCGCGACCGAAACAGTCGCGCGCTCTTGTATCTGCACCTGAAGAGGTGGGTTACAGTTTATTGACTTCCGCCACGATCGTGTCCAGGTCCGCCTGGCTCAACTGTGGATGAACCGGTAGAGAGATCACTTCCGTCGCCAGGCGCTCGGCGACCGGCAGGCTGATCTCGCCGACAATGTCGCGCATGTAACCCTGACAATGAGCCGGCACGGGATAAAAGATGCCGGTGCCGATGCCGGCATCGTTCAACTGCTTCACCGCTGCATCGCGATCGCGTCCGCCGGTGGCGCGAATCGTGTACTGGTGCCAGACGTGCCCGTAGCCCTCTTTGACCTTCGGCGTGACGGCACTCTCGATCCGGGCATTGAAATAGGCCGCATTCGCGCACCGCCTCTCGGTAAACTCACTCAGCCGATCCATCTGCGCCAGCCCGATCGCCGCGTGCAGATCAGTCGTGCGATAGTTGTAGCCCAGCCTGTCGTGATAATACCGGCGTTTCATGCCGTGATTGCGAATCATGCGGCAGGCTTCAGCCACTGCGTCGTCGCCCGTGGTGATCATGCCGCCCTCGCCCGACATGACGTTCTTGGTCGCATACAGGCTGAAGACGCCCGTGCCGAAACTGCCCGCCGTTCGTCCGTGATACGTTGCCCCAACCGCCTGGCAGGCGTCCTCGATGATCTTCAGGCTGTGCTTTGCGGCGATAGTCTGTAATGCATCCATATCGCACACGTAACCATACAAGTGCACGGGCATGATCGCCTTCGTGTGCGGCGTGATGGCCTGCTCGATCAACGCCGGATCGAGGTTGAACGTCTCTTCATCGATGTCTACGAAGACCGGTTTCGCGCCCGCGTAGAGAATGCTGTTGGCCGAGGCGATGAAGGTGAAGGGTGTCGTGATCACCTCATCGCCAGGCCCGATGCCATTCGCCAGCAGCGCGATGTGCAGCGCTGCCGTGCCGGATGATGTGGCGATCGCGTGCCTGACCCCACACACCTGCGCGAAGCGCTCTTCGAATCGGGCGACGCGAGGGCCTTGCGCCAGCATACCGGATTCGAGCACCTCCAAGACGGCTTGCTTCTCCGCTTCACCGATGAAGGGCTTGGAAATCGGAATCATGAT
>DATBWU010000120.1:0-61544 GCA_036514635.1 Anaerolineae bacterium
CGCGGGGGTTGCGCCCCGCTCCGCGGGGTTGGCAGCCCGCGGGGACGCGGGCGTTGAGCCACCTGACATGTTTTGCGTGCACACGATCGCGGCGAAAGACCCTGCACGTTACAGACACATCGACCCCGCAACACGGGGCCGCTGGCTGTCAATCTGGCCGGATTATACCATCCGCCCACAAACAGCGTCAAGCATCATGCCGGGCTTTGGTCATCGCCGCGACGCCGGTCACGGAATTCACCTGCGGCAAGATTCGCTGCCACTGCAGCGTGCTGACCGGAGCGGCGATAAGCGTGCCGTTGGACAGCACCGCGAGCAGCTCGTCGCCGATGGGCGCAAAACGCTCGACCATGTGGTGCGGCCACGGCGCAGCCAGTCCGGCCGACGCGGAACGCCACGTTTGCCCGCCGTCGCGCGATTCTTCGATGCGACCATCCGTGTCGACCAGCTCCGCCGGGCCGAGGACGATGTGCTCCGCATCTGCGGGATCGATCCACACGTCGCGACAGTAGCAGCGATACAGCAGCGTCCAGGTCTTGCCGCCGTCGCGCGATCGATACAACCCGCCGCCCGTCACGGCGAACACGAGATCGGGCGAGGAGGGATGGATGCGGATCGAGTGCACATCGGGGCAGACGCATGGAACAGGGGGATAGTACGGCTCCGGATCGCCTGAGCTGCCATCGGCCAATCGCCACGTTTCGCCGCTATCGTCGGAGCGCAGCACGCCGCCAACTTCACACGCTGCATAAGCGCGTGTTCCGTGAAAGGCCAGTCCGCGTACACAGCCCGCCTCGATCGAGTAGGGCAGCGACCAGCCGTGCTGATCGCGCAGGCGGGCCACTTCGGGGCATTCGTGCCACGAGCCGGCTCCATCGTGCGAGACGAAGATACCCGCCGGTTCCGTTCCGGCGAACTCCAGATCGGAGACATCCGGATGGTACGCCATCCAGCGCACGCGCCGAATGGTCAATCCGGCGTTGGCCCCGCGCCAGGTCTGGCCGAGATCGTCAGATCGGTACACTCCGGTGATGGTTCCGGCGAGAATCACGCCTTCGCGAGCGATGACGCTGGTGATGTGTTTGCCGTGCAGGCCCACGGCGACTTCGCGCCACTCGTCACCGGTGTGCTCGAAGGTGAAAACGCCAATCGATGTCGCCAGGCAGAGCATTGGCGTCATCAGCCGCTCCAGTTTGCCAGCAACGCTTCCAGTTCTGTGGGCGTGTTGACCTCGATGGCGCGATATTCGACGCCAGGGTAATACTGCTGATAGAACGCCTGCAACGATGCACCCCACGTCGATGGATTGATGGCGAGGACGCGGCGCACGCTCAAATCGCCGATGCCGGCGTCGTCGGCGGATGTGCCGACTGTCCAGCGGAACCGTACCAGCACGCCCGATCGCACGACGGCGGCGAACCACTGGTCGAGGGCCGGGTTGCCTTCCGGCGTGGCCGGGCAATTCGGCAACAGGAGATACGTGCGCTGATAGTCGAGGCGGGGCTTGCCGCGCTGGCCCGGTTGATCAACGGGCGGAGGTGGCTGCACGCCGACCGGAATCTCAGCCCAGGCCGGGGCGATGCCATCGGCTAGAAAGGCGGCCCGGCACACGCCAATCGACGGTGGAAGGTATTCCCATCCCCACACGTACTGATTGCCCTCCCGGCGATCGCCTTTGTACGGCGGGATGATGTCTTTGCCGTCGGGTGTGAGGAGGTGCAGACCGATGAAGGTGAGCGGTGTCGCGCTCTTAGCGATGATCGTCACAGGCGCATTTGGCGCGGGCTGCGCCGGCATGAAGACGATCGTCGTATCGGGGTTCGGCTCGCGCGGCGCGTCGGGATTCGGGCCGACGACGATGAGCTCGGCATCATCCCAGTAGATGTCCTGATGCTTCTTGGGTTCGTCCGGCGCGGAATAGATGAACACCGTCACGCGCCCGCCTTGCGCCGTCGCCTCGACGCTGAACTGCGCCCACTCGTCGATTGCGTTCCGCTCCGCCGACCAGGCGATGCCCGGCGCGAATGGATCGGCCCCGCCGCTCGGATCGATCCCGATCCGCATGTGCACATTCGTCGGGTTCACGCTCGGTCTGGGCGCGTTCTGCTCGCTCGACCAGGCGTGGCCCCAGGTCGTGAAGCGCAGGCGCGCATTCTGGGGAACCATCACGCGCTGGTATATCCCGCCGATGTGCGTGCCCCAAAAGGAGAAATACTGCTGCGCGCTCTCGCCGTTGCGCATGCGCAACGGATCGACGTTGAGCGTGGCGCGTTTCCACTCCGGCCGGCGGTTCTTCCAGGCCGGGTCTGGCGGATTTTGCTGCGGGACCCACCAGGGCGTCCAGCCGTCGGCCACCAGCAAAGCCGATTTGTCCCGATACAGGTGAAACTCGTTTTCAAAGCCGCCATTGTAGAGCAGGTTCATGGTTTTTCTTCGTGTCGCTTGCCCTCTTCAGGGGTGGTGACTTGGTGGTTAACATTAGATCGGGCGCGGAACGATCTTCAAGCGCCGCATCCACTTGGCCCACGTCGAAGCGAGGTGGATGAACGGCGAGCTTAATTGCGTATTCAATCGTGCGGTGCGCAGGTTCTCTAAGAACGATTCGGGCGAGTCGAACTCGTTCAGCGTCACCGTGGCCCGGCCGATTTCGACCAGCGTGTGCGCGTCGCTCCCGGCGAAACCGATCTTACTGTGCTCCTTCGCGAACTCGCGTGCGGCGTGATTGTCGGCCCTGACGATGCAGCGCGCGTTGAACACCTCCAGCGCATCGACTCGATCGACGATCGGCTCCAACCGATCCAGCCCCATCGCTTCTTTCCGCAGTCGATCGGCAGGGTGACTGACGCCGACTATGCCGCCCTGGTCGCGCACGCGCTGGATCGCTTCGCGCACCGGCAGGCCCACCGGCACTTCTTCCGTCAGAAAGTAGGCGATAATCTCGCCGGAGTCCGTCTTGATCTCTTCGCCGACGATGATCAGATCCGGGGCCATCGCTTTGAGTTTGAATGCGCCGGCGGTCGTGTTGTGATCCGTCACCGCCACCCGGTCGATCCCTTTGCGGCGGCACTCGGCAATGAATTTGTCTGGCGGCGTCAGGCAATCTTTGGAATAGCAGGTGTGCGTGTGCAGTTCGACTTTGAGCATAGCGCGAGTATAGCAAATCCATGCTCAAAAGCCAAACCAGGTCACCTTAATCTTCTCACTCCGCAGTTGCCCAATCTGGTGATCGCAAACAAGCCGCCAAAACCACGGAGGCACGGAGCACACACAGTCGTAGCAGTGGCCTTTCTCCGTGCCTCTGTGTCTCCGTGGTGAGATGTGAATGATCACCGATACCCTATGGATTGACGTATTCCTGACCGGGCTTTAGAATGACTAGGCAGAGGAGGTGTGCTGTGAGTGTAGCATTTGTCATGAGCGGCGCGGCCAACTTCGGATCGCTTCAGGTTGGTGCGCTGCAGGTGTTGCTCGAACGCGGCATCCAACCCGACATGCTGATCGGCACGTCGGCGGGCGCGATGAACGCCGCCTACGTGGCGATGGACCCAACGCGGGAAGGTCTGCATCAACTGGCGGAGCATTGGCGCAAGGCCGCGCACGATATGGTGTCCCGCCGCGATGTGCTCTTGATGGTTTGGCGATTGATCACGAATCGCGATGGACTGGTGTCGAATACGGCGCTGCGGCGCTTCGTCGAACGGACGCTGCCACCCGGCATCGCGCGCTATAGCGACTTGAAGCTCCCGGCGTATGCCGTCGCCGTGCGACTGGACACCGGCGAATTGCGCTGCTTCGGCGACGATCCCAACGATCGCCTCCTCGATGGCTTAATGGCGAGTACGGCGATTCCGGGCTTTTATCCGCCGTGGCGAGTCGATGGCGCGGATTACATTGACGGCGGCGTAGTCGCATATTTGCCGGTGCAGCTGGCCGTCGAGCGCGGGGCGACCGAGGTGTATGCTTTGAACGTGACCACGAGTGAGCAGCGAGGCGTGGTGCGCGGAACGCTGGCAATTGCCGGGCGCGCGATCGATTTGCTCATTCAGCGCCAGGGCGCGCGCGAGGTCGAAGTGCATCAGTACGTGCCCGGCGTCGTCGTGCACAACATCGCGTTGTCACTTGGGCGTGAGGTTGCCTTTTGGGACTTCCGGCATACCGACGAGATGATTGCGCGAGGGCGCGAGCAAACCGAGACGTATCTGAAGGGTCAGCCCGAATCGCACTCGCGCTGGCGACGCTGGCGAACATCGCTGTTCGGTTGGCGACGCTCACCGCTGCCCGCCGCACGTGCGCGCGCACGAACGTAATGAAAGAAAGTAGACCGAGGACGAAGGACAGACGACCAAAAGCGATGTTGCTCTTGGTCGTTTGTCCTCCACTCTTAGGTCTTTCGTTACTTCCTCCGCCGTAGCAACAGTCCGCCCGCGACCAGGCTGCCCAGCGCCGCCAACCCGGCCGCGGCGACGGCGACGGTTTCCGGCTGCATACCCGGCATCACGACCTTGCCATCGCCATACGCGGCGAACAACTTCCCCCACTTGGTCTCCAGCGCGGCTTTGACGCGCGGCCTCCCGACGAAGGGATACCAGTACACGTTGTGGTAGAAATTGCTGGCGAAGTACGACCACGGCACCAGCGGCGAGCGCAGCAGCAGTCCCTCGAACGGCTTGAGCGGGCCGTGATAAATCATCCTCTGGCCTCGACTGGCGAAGGTATCTTCCTGGACGAAGTTCCAGGACGGTTCCTGCTCGATGTCGTAGCCGACGATCTTGATCTGCTTGGGATCGCCGATGCCCAACCCGTCTTCGTGCGCACGGCGGATGAAACGGATCGACATCGGATCGAAGCCTTGCAGCCGGGCCGAGACGGCGTCGATGGCGACCTGATCCGCCGAGGCGAGGAGGATATCCTTTTCGTGCCAGCGCATCGCGCGCGGGCCAGGGCCATCGCCCGCGAAGGTGCCGTCCATCACGGCGAATAGCCCCTCATGAATATCCTGCTGGATTTGCAGCAGATCGACGAGCGTGTCGTGGATGACCGCATGCGTCCAGTGCCGCTTGCGATGGAGCAGCCCGCCGAAGGCGTTCTTCATCGCGCCGGTAATCGTCGTGAATACGTGAGTCTTCACTGTCGGCAATTGGACGATGTTCGTGCCGATGAACGGCTCGGGAATCTCCACGCCTTCCGGGTAGACCTGGCTCAACACGCGGAACGGCTCCTTGGGCGTGTAGGTAATCCACTTCACGTCCGGCTTGTACAGATACATGCATGGGACACCATACTGGTCGGTGACGAATTTGTGCTTGTTGTTCGCTTCACCGTCGGCGGTGTTGACGACGACCGTGTCGTTGTGTGCGCCGATCAGCGAATAGCCGTCGTTTTTCAGGGTCTTGATCACGCCCTCGAGCTGCCACGGCGCGGTCGAGCAGGCCGGATACCAGGTCTGCCACGAGATGTTGATCTTCAACAGCGTCGTGTTGCCCACGGGGAGCGCCTGGCGGTAGCCGGCAAGCTCCATGACCTTTCGATAGTCGTCGAGCACAGTGCCCGGCTGCGTCTTGATCGCGGCGACGACGCCCTTGCCGGGGAAGTTCTTGCCAATGCCCATCGGTATCCTCCTTAGTCGGGCCGTATTGTACTCGAAGCACTAGCGGCTGTCTAGCCAGATAAGGGATGGTGTGCACGCAAAAGGTATCAGGCCGTTTGCGCCCGACGATTCATCGTCGGGCTGATAACACAAAGCCGGATGAATCCGGCTGTATTCAGCCCGGTTTACCGGGCTTCGCGGGTTGAGCCGGGCGGCTTCAGCCCCCGGCAGTGGGTGAACTGACAACCTTTGCGTGCACACAAGGGATGAGGGATGAAGGCGGAAGGCGGCAGCTTCATCCTTCATCCCTCATCCTTCATCTTTTCGATGTGGTATAATCCGCGCGGGCTGTCAGGGAGGCCGCGTTGTGAATGCCGCGAAGTCCAATCCGGCGACTGAAGCGCTCGCCATTCGGCGCAAGATCATCGGCGTGCTGATGCAAGGCGCTCGCTTGCGCGCCGGCAAGACCAAGAAGGAATGCGCCGACGCGATCGGCGTGGGTGTCCCCACCTACACGCAGTTCGAAGAAGGGCGCAGGGACATCGCCCTGCCGCAGCTGGAACTGCTGGCGTACGCCTTGAACGTCCCCACGGCCAGTTTCTTTAAGGATAGAGAGCAAGACAAACTGGTGTCAGAAGAGCCTGCATTGCCGGGCGAGCAGGTCATGGCCTTGCGCAATCGGATCATCGGGGTGCTGCTGCGGCAGGCGCGCACCGAGGCCAGGAAGACGCAGAAAGACCTTGCGGCGGAACTGGGCGTATCGACGCGGCGTATTACGCAATACGAATACGGCCAGCGCCCAATCCCGGTCGCCGAGATTCAGCATCTGGCCGATTATCTCCGCCTGCCGATCACGTATTTCATGGACGAGGGCGTCGGTCGCATCGGGCAGCGCGAGCAGTTGCAGAGCCAGTTCGAGCGCTTCTCCGAGCTCCCGGACGACGTGCGCGAGTTCGTCAGCAAGTATACCAACCTGCCTTACCTGCGCGTCGCGCTGCGCATCGCGGGCATGGATGCCGATCGCATTCGCGGTGTTGCAGAAGGTTTGTTGGACATCACCTATTGAACATGGCGACGGGACAAGCGTTGCGAGACGAAGGCATGCGCCTGTATCGCGAGGGGCGCTATGAAGACGCCTCGGCCAAGTTCGCCGAGGCGCAGGCGGCGTTCACCGCCGAAGGCCGCGCGAAGGATGCGGCCGAGTCGGCCAACAATCGCGGCGTGTCCTGGCGGCAGGCCGCGCGCTGGCCGGAGGCGCACGCCGCCTTTGAAGAGGCGCGCGCCGCGTTCAAGTCGCTCGGCGATGTGTCGGGCGAGGGGCAGGTCGTCGGCAATATGGGTTCGCTGGCCGACGCCGAAGGCACACTCGACAAAGCCGCCGAGTATTACAACGAGGCCATCGCGCTGCTCGAATCGGTGGGCGAGAAAGACCTGGCTCAGGCCACGTATGCCGCGCTCAGTCGATTGAGGATGAAGCAGGGCAACTGGCTCGGTGCGATCAACACCTACGAAGCCGGCCTGGCGCAGGTCGATCGGCCCAGCTTGATGCAGCGCGTGCTGAGGAGGTTTCTCGGTGTGCCGCGCCGATTGAGCGGCGGATGATCGAGCAGGAACATCAGTAGATCGTGGATCGCTGACTTTAGTCGGCATTGTGTTTTCGTGATCTGCTGAGCATGGATGTAAAAAGACTTCCGAAGTCGCCTTGAACTTCGGAAGTCTTTTATTCGCTTATCCGTTGTGTATCCGTTGCTACTCTTCGACTTTCTCGCCAGCCTTTTCCTTCTTGGCTCTCTCGATGATGCCTTGCGCGATCTGCGCGGGCATCTGCTCATAGTGGTCGAATTTCATCGTGAACACGCCACGGCCCTGCGTCAGCGATCGCAGATCGGTCGCATAGCGCTGCACTTCGGCCAGTGGCGCCTGCGCCGTGACGATGGTCTTGCCGGCTTCCTGATCCATGCCTTGCACGCGGGCGCGCTTGGTGTTCAGGTCGCCGATCACGTCGCCCATGTAGGACTCCGGCACGACGATGCGCAGGCTCATGATCGGTTCCAGCAGCACCGGCCCGGCAGCCATCACCGCCTGCTTGAACGCCTCGCGCCCGGCGGTCTCGAACGCGATCGGCTTCGAGTCGACCGGATGCTCCTTGCCGTCGTATACGGAAACCGCGACATCGACCATCGGGTAACCGGCAATCGCCCCATTCTCCAGCACGCTCTTGATGCCCTTCTCGATCGAGGCCTGGAAGGAATTCGAGATCGCGCCGCCGAATACGTCCCAACTGAACTCGTAATGTTGGCCCGGCTCGGCCGGCGCGACACGCATCGCCACTTCGGCGAACTGGCCCGCACCGCCGGTCTGCTTCTTGTGGCGGTAGGTCGCCTCGCCTGGCTTCGTGATCGATTCGCGATACGGCACCTTGGGCGGCTGCGACACCAGATCGACGCCAAACTTGGAATGTGCCCGGCGGAGCGCCACGTCCAGGTGATTGTCGCCCATGCCTTCGAGCAGTGTTTGCTTGATGCTTGGCTCGTGCCGCCAGCGCAAGGTGGGGTCTTCTTCGCAGAGCTTGGTCAGCGTCGGCCCCATCTTGGCCGAATCGGCCTGCGACTTTGGCTCGACAGCGATCGTGATGAGTGGATCGGGATAGATCGGCGGCGCAATCGTGAGAGGGTGATCTTTCGTGCAGAGCGTATCGCCCGTGACGGTGACGCCGAGCTTGGCGACGACGCCGATGTCACCCGGTCCAATGCTCGACGCGGCGATCTGCTCTTTGCCGCGCATGACATACACCTGCCCGAAGCGCTCCTCGGCGTTGCGCGCGGTGTTGTACAGGCGCGAATCCGATGTGACTTTGCCGCGATACACGCGGAAGTACGTCAGTCGGCCGACGAACGGATCGGCTGTCGATTTGAAGACCAGCGCAGCGGGCAGGCCACCGGGGTTCGGTTCGATCTTCTCTTCCCCACCGTTGGCGAGCCTGGCGATTTCCGGCCCGGCATCGAGCGGAGAGGGCGCGTACTCGATAAGGGCGTCGAGCAGCGCGCTCACGCCGACGTTGGCCGTCGAGGCTGTGCAAAACACCGGGACGAGTGTGCGATTGCGAATGGCCGCACGCAGCCCGCGCGCGATCTCCTCTGGGCTGAGCTCCTGCCCGTCGAGGTACTTCATGATCAACTCGTCGTCGCCTTCGGCGGCGGCTTCGATCAACTTGCTCCGGGCTTCTTCGGCTTCGCTCTGCAAGTCGGCGGGGATGTCGGCCAGGTCGCCCTTCGCACCCAGGCGCGCTTTCATTTTGATGAGATCGATGACGCCGCGAAAGCCCGACTGCGCGCCGATCGGTAAAAACAGGGGGATGAAGTTGGTGCGCAGGCTCTGCCTCAGCGAGTCGAGCGCCTTCTGGAAATTGGCATTCTCCCGATCCATCTTGGCGATCACCACCAGGCGCGGCAGCGTCCGCTCGTCGCAGTACGACCACGCCAGTTCGGTGCCGACCTCGACGCCCGCCACACTGTCGATCAGAATCAGCGCGCTTTCCACCACGCGCACCGCGCCTTTGACTTCGCCGACGAAATCGGGGAAGCCCGGCGTGTCCAACATGTTAATCCTGTGGTCTCTCCATTCGATCGGGAGCAGGGCCGTGCTCAGCGAGATGCGTCGCCGGGTTTCTTCCTCGTCGAAATCGGCGACCGTGGTGCCCTCTTCGACGCGGCCAATGCGTGTGATTGCGCCCGCGTTGAAGAGCATGGCTTCGCCCAGCATGGTTTTGCCCGCCGAGCCGTGGCCCAGCAGGACAATGTTGCGCAGGGCGTCTGTCCTATACTCTTTCATCGTTCCCCCTGTGGGATAAGAGCCTATCCGAAAACCTTGGAACGCGGACTTCAGTCCGCGCAGGCTGAAGCCTGCAATCTGGTTTTCGGATAGGTACTAAGTGAAAATGCCCGCCCATTTTAAGTGGGAGTGGCAGGGTTGTCAATGCAGACGAAAACGCCTCTTCTCCGCAGAGGAAGAAGAGGCGTTGTGGCTGGCGGTCGAGTCGACGGGTTACTTCGGCGCGGTGATGGTGACCGGCTGGTTGATCTTGCTGGCCTTGACCGTCATGTTGATTTCGGCCAGGATGGCGGCGTCCGGTGGCGTGTTGGGCAGGTCTTTCAGATCGAGCTTAAAGTAGATCTTTTCCTGCCGGATGAGCAGATCGGCCTTGCCCACCCACAGGTCCAATTCGACGGTCGAGTTCTTCAGATACTCGGCGGCCTGGCTGAGCTCGTTCAGGCTCAGGCTGCCCGCCACACCGGCGGCTTTCGAGATCTCGTTGAGCAGCTCGACCGGATCGAGCGTGACCTTGAAGTGGTAGGTGTCCGTCCCGTCAACCGATTCGTCATCCAGGCGCTCGGCCTTGGCCGTCTTCTGCAGCAAGCTGGCGAAGTCAAGCAGCTCAGCGGCGTTCTGAGTCTCGCTCGTCGCCGGCACGTTTGTCGTACTCCACGCCTGGTCTGCCAGGCGCGAATACAGCGTGTCTCCGGCCTTGACGAGCTCGAATTTGATCTCTTCCGCATCTGGAACGACGAAGGCGGTCAAGATGCCCAGGTCGGCGGAGCCGCTGAGCGTGAAGTCCTGCTTGACCGAGTCGAAATCGCCAGAGGCGCTGGCAGTTGCCTTGAAGTTGCTGAATAAGGCTGCAGCAGGCTCAGTGGACTGCAAGCCCGTCATCTTCATCGTGAAATCGAGGTTGATGTCGAGGTGCTGGCTTTTGACGTCCTTTTGCTTTTCGGCGAAGGTTTTGACCGCTTCGACTGGATCGTTTGGGATCGCGGGGCCTTGCTGCTGGCAGGCTGAGAGCAGGGCGGCCGCGATCAGCAGCGCAATAGCGACTAAAGACAGGCGGTGCCTCATCAGAAAAATCTCCTTTGGGACTGTGCCCACGTGTGGTTCGGCTCAACACCGCGCATTATAGACGAGGAGTGACGGCCACGCAACCAGGATGAAGGTCACTACGAGTTTGCTCGTTAAGCGAGGTGACCGGCACTCAGAAAGTGCCGGTCACCTGCATATTACCCAATCCGCCAGAGCCACCTAACCCAGCACGTTGACGTATTCTTGCAGTTTCCGCTGGTTAATCTTGATATGCGAGTCGATGATGATCTGTGCCATCTCTTCATCCGTCAGGCGGGAACTCAGAATCCGCAGTGCGTCCTCTGGCGACTGCCCGTAGGCCAGCTTCTTTTTGCCGTTCTTCATGTCGAACAGGTACATGTAGTGTGGGTTGCTGAAACTGCTCATCGATTCCGTCTCCAACCCTCCCGCAGGCTGCGAAGCGTGAAACCTGCGGGAGGGTTTCTCAGGCCTTGGTCAGGGCGTCGGTGTACACGGCGCGCTGGCCGGTCGCCAGCGCAGGCAGGCCCCGGTTGACCTCGTCATCGTATTTGCCGGCGAGCAGATCGCGGTAAAACTGATAGTCGATGCCTTTCACTTTTTCGTCGTCGGGGAAACGATGATAGTTCTCTTTGGTCATCAGGCTCTTGCCCTCGGCGATCAACTGGTGACCGAGGGCCGAGCCGGGGTAGGGGGCATAAAACGAAATCGACGGCATGATGCGCCTGGTGTACTTGACCATGCGCATCGTCTTGAAGGCATCGTCGCGCGTCTCGCCGGGAATGCCGAGCATGATGTTGGACCAGAATATCGGCGGCGTCTGGCCTTTGGCTTCCATGTCGTCGCCGATGCGTGTCAGTAAATCGATCGTGAAGTAGTTGTCCTCTTCCGTGCATTCCTTGTTCAAGATCTTCAGCACGCGATCGCTGCCCGATTCGAAGCCAATCGATACCGTGCTCCAGTTGGTCTTGCGTACCAGCGCCTCGAACAATTCCGGCCACTGGCGCACGGTGTCGGCCCGAGCCGCGGCCCAGTACGGCCATAGGCGGTTTGCCTTGCGCGGGTATTGGTCGAGCCACTCTTCCAGCCACGACGGGTTCTGGAAGAACATCGAGTCGTGAATGACGACCGATCCAACGCCATGGGTTCGGTCGAGGGAATTGAGCTCATCAATCACCCTGTCAACCGGGCGGCGACCCATGTTGGGGATGTACGAGTTCTCGTTGCAAAAGACGCACTGCCACGGGCACACGCGGCTGGTGAGCAGGGTAGCCACCGGCGGCGGCCCCCAGCCACATTCCGGCTCGAGCGGCCAGTTGAAGGTGTGCTGAAGTTTCCGGCTGGCCGGCTTGGGCCACACCGTCCGGTCGATCATCGGCCATTCGGCCATCGACTGCGCGCCGACGCCGAGAATCACGCGTGGAAATCGATCCGGGTGGCTGACCAGCTCGACGATGATTTTTTCACCCGGTCCCTGGCAGATCTTGTCGAACGCTTCGACGGCCTCCATTTCGTCGAGCGCGACCGTCGCGTGCATGCCGCCGGTGAGCACCAGCCCGTGGGGGTTGAGCTCCTTGAAGAGCTTCGCGGATCGATAGGCGGCGGGGAACGTGTAACTGCGCACGTTCATGATCAGCATGTCGTAGCCCTTGAGCCGGCTGCGAACCTCCGACCAGGATGTGCACGCGCGCGTGGAGGCCAAATCGGTGAGGATGCCGTTCTGGTGGAGAATCGTTCGGAGCAATCCCAGCCCGTGATCCTGCCATTGCTCATGCGGGCCGGCGGGATTGACGAGATCGCCCAAGTCGCCCAGATCGAGCCAGAGGATTTTCGACCGGGGTGCTTCAGGCGTCTTCGATCGGAATAACTTCACGTCGTCGCTCCGGGCTTAAGGGATCACTCTGCGTCCTCGGCGCGCCTTCGGCGTCTGCGGTGATAACGTTAGCGCCAATCGATCATCTGGCGGCCGGCAAAGCCGGTGTGGAGTTCGTGCCAGTAGGTGACCGTCGATTCGTCGTAGCGCCAGCAGAGAAAGACCTCCCGATCTCCACGGAGAGCCGGGAAGTCTATCAAGCCGGTATTGATGTCTTTCACTACGACGCCCAGCGCCTGAATCGTTTTGACGCCGTCGTCTATCTTCTTGAAATCTTCGATCAGCGCGCCGGCCTTTTTACTTCCCCCGTTGCCGACGGCCTTTTCGAGGACAGGCCAGACTTCGGGTTGAACATCGAGGATGCGCTGACGCGCCGCGAGCACAGACGCGACGAGCGACCGGATACGAGGCAGAATTGCGTTGGCTTCATCGACCGTGAAGTGGCGCGCCATGCTCGACTAATGACAACCGCATCCCCCGCCGGTCGATTCACTCGATGCGTCGCTGCTGTCTTTCGTGCGGAACGAGTGGCCACAACCGCAGCTCGAGACCGCGTTCGGGTTCTCGATGCGGAAGCCGCCCCCCATCAGGTTGTCCACGTAGTCGATCGTCGAGCTTGCCAGGTACGGCGCACTGGTCGCATCGACGAACAATTTGATGCCGTGAGCCTCGACCACCGTATCGAATTCACGCGCACGTTGCTCAAACGCCATGCCGTACTGCATGCCGGAGCAGCCGCCACCGGCGACGAAAACACGCAGGCCGTAATCGGGAATGTTCTTCTCGGCCAGCAGTTTCTGAAGCTTGCCGGCTGCAAGCGGCGTGATGTTCAGAAGCGAACCCTCTTCCACTAAAGTCTCAATATCAGGCGTCAGAATCGTCGCGCTCTCCATAAGTCTCTCCTCCCACTAATGGCGTCGAAATCACCACGAACCCACAGGCATTCTAGCATTCTGGGGGCGCTTTGTCAATAAAGCAGACGAGCGTTGCTTATTTGGCTGGGTTGGCAGGCTGTCCGTCCGGCTCGCGCACCAGATAGGTGCAGTTCAGGTCGCCGCCGCTCATCCAGGACAGACGTTGGGGAGTTGCCCCCAGGAGTTCGGCGATCATCGCCATATCCATTACGCAGGTTGCGTTCTGGCGATCTGCCAGGCCCTGATACGGGCAGTTCGACATTTGCAGCAGGTAACCGTGTTCGTTCTTTTCCCAGCGAGCCACGTACCCTTTGGTGTTGAGGAACCCGACGACGCGATCGAGCCGATCGGGAAATGGACCATCCGAAGAGGGTTTCGGCCCGTCGGCGGCCATGCGATGTGCCACACCCTGCACAATCGCGTTCATTTCTTCCTTGCCCACGCGCTCGCGGACTTCGGTCAATGTCATATCGGCGAACGCGACGTAGTTCTTAGGGAAGTAATCGCTGGCCTGTTCAGTGAGGCAGTATACATGCTGGGGGCGGCCAGGAGTTTGTCGCCGCCTGACTCTCGGCGCTTGCACCAGCCTCTCGCTGCGCAGGATGTCGAGGTGATGCCGGATCGTCACCGGCGTCAGGTCCAGCTTTTCGCTCAACTGATCGACGGTGGCTTGGCCCTGTTCCTTCAAGATTTGCAGAATCGCCTGTCGTGTGCTTTGCATAGCGCATTCACCTTCCGGTTGCCCACCCCTGTTCCTGTCGGCACAGTTATTCTAGCACGGCGTATGAGTTTGTCAATTGCCCTTATTCAATTCATTAAAATGAAATCGTGTTGCCGTTTTATGGGAAACCGAGTACAATAGCCCTAACCCGCGGTACTACCCAGATTTGAATGCAAAGGAATCCCTCGTGCTCGTCAGGAATTTCATTGGCGGCAAATGGCTCGATGCACAGTCGGGCGAGACGTTCCCGAGCATTAACCCGGCCAATGAGGATGTCGTCGCCGATGTGGCTCGATCGGACGCGCGCGACGTCGATGCGGCGGTGGAAGCCGCCGTGCAGGCTTATGAGGCGTGGCGCCTGACGCCCGCGCCTAAGCGCGGGGAGATTCTCTTCCGCATCGGGCAATTGCTGTTGGAACGCAAGGAGGCACTCGCGCGGTTGTTGACGCGCGAGATGGGCAAGGTGATCGCCGAAGCGCGTGGCGACGTGCAAGAGGCGATCGATATGGCGTTCTACATGGGTGGCGAGGGCCGGCGATTGCTGGGTTACACCGCGCCGGTCGAGATGCCCGACAAGTTCGGCCTGGCTGTGCGCGATCCGATCGGGGTGTGCGCCATCATCACACCGTGGAATTTCCCGATCGCGATCCCTTCGTGGAAAATCTTCCCTGCGATTGTCGCCGGCAACACGGTCGTTTTCAAGCCTTCGCCTGAGACGCCTGCGCTTGCCGGCGAATTCGTCCGGGCCTTTGAAGAGGCGGGGCTTCCGCCCGGAGTCGTGAACCTGGTGGTGGGGCTGGGCGCAGAAGTGGGCCAGGTCTTGGTGGCGCATCCGCACGTGCGGGTTGTTTCATTCACGGGCTCGACGGCGACCGGGCGTGCAATCGCCGCCGAAGCAGGTCGCCTGGGCAAGAAGGTCTCGCTGGAAATGGGCGGCAAGAATGCGATCATCGTCATGGATGACGCCGATCTCGATCTGGCGTTGGAAGCCACGTTGTGGTCGGCGTTCGGCACGACCGGCCAGCGCTGCACGTCCTGCTCACGCTTGATTCTTCATCGTGCGATTCACGATCGCTTTATCGAGAGGCTGGTTCAGCGCACGCTTGCGCTCAAGATCGGCGACGGTCTTGAGCCTGATGTCGAGGTAGGGCCAATCATCAGCCGGATCGCGTTGGATCGAATTCACTCTTACGTGGAGATTGGCAAGTTCGAAGGTGCGCTGTGCCTGACGGGCGGCCGGCCTCATCAAAACGGCGGGCGCGGTTTCTTCTATCAGCCGACCCTCTTCGATGCCGTGAATCCAGGCATGCGCATCGCGCAGGAAGAAATCTTCGGGCCGGTGCTATCCATCATCGAGGTGGA
The DNA here is from genome assembly GCA_036514635.1 of Anaerolineae bacterium. GTDB lineage: Bacteria > Chloroflexota > Anaerolineae > Fen-1058 > Fen-1058 > DASSFZ01. The sequence goes on from DATBWU010000120.1 coordinate 15,330, forward strand.
TGATCTGGATGAAGCGGTGCGCGTGAATAACACAACGGGATACGGCTTGTCGTCAAGCATTTTTACGCGCGATGTGAATGCCGCGTTCCGCGCGATGCGCGATCTGTCCACGGGCATCGTGTACGTCAATCACGGCACGACCGGCGCGGAGATTCAGTTCCCCTTCGGTGGGACACGCGGCACGGGCAACGGGCATCGCGAGGCGGGCCAGGCCGCGCTGGAAGTCTTCACCGATTGGAAGGCGATCTACGTAGACTTCAGCGGCCACCTGCAGCGTGCGCAGATCGACACGACGGCGTTTGGGCAAGTAGAGTGACTGGTTGCGCAGAGTCATTGCGAGCCGCGCAGCGGCGAAGCAATCGCGTTGTGCTGGAGATTGCTTCGGCGCTTCGCGCCTACCCAGAAACTTGCGCCATGGCCGGCGTGCGCCGATGAACTCGGCGGGCTACGCCACATCGTCGGATGAATCCGACTAGCCCGATTCATCGGGCGCAGCGGAGTAGCGCAGCGAATTCATCGCCGCGCGGACACGCCGCGCCAGTTTCTGTCTTCAGGCATATCGCCGCCCGGCGATGTGGAATTCTCGCAATGACGGGATGGGCGCGACGCTCCGCACCAGTTTCTGACTTCAGGCATATCGCTACCCGGCGATGTGGGATTCTCGCAATGACGGAGCGTTGGAAGTGGACAGGTTCTACTGGGATGATCCCTATCCCATCGCGCTGGAGTTGCTGCGACGGCATCCCGACATCGATCCACTGTCGGTGGATTGGGAGACCTTGCATCGGTGGGTGATCGAATTGCCGCAGTTCGCCGATGATGCGAGCATCACCGGTCTGTCCCGGCTGGAAGACATTCAGAAGGAATGGTACGAGGAGGCCATTTCGAGATGACGGATGCAAATGAATCCATGACTCCGGTGAACGATCCGATCGTTCCATCCGAGTTGCAGAGTAGCGTGTTCGTCACGACGCTGGACAAGATTTACAACTGGGGACGCAAGCGCAGCGTGTGGCCGATGATGTTCGGGCTGGCGTGCTGCGCGATCGAAATGATCTGCACGGCGGCGGGCCGCTTCGATCTGGAGCGCTTCGGCATGGGCCTGATGCGCGCCAGCCCGCGCCAGGCCGACCTGATGATCGTGTCCGGCACGGTCACTAAGAAGATGGTGCCGCAGATCGTGCGGCTGTACAACCAGATGGCCGAGCCGAAGTACGTCATGTCGATGGGCGCGTGCGCCACGGGCGGCGGCCCCTTCAAGGAAGGCTACAACGTCGTGTCGGGCATCGACAAGTTTCTGCCGGTCGACGTGTATATTCCCGGCTGCCCGCCGACTCCGCAGGCGCTGCTCAACGGCTTCCTCAAGCTCCACGAGAAAATGGAGAAGCAGAGCATTCGCACGGTGTCGTGGTACAAGAAGGATCAGGGTGAAGCGTTCCCGGTTCCGGTGCTTGGCCCCGATCTGATCGATCCCCGACGACTGCCCGAAATCAAGCCCGGCGCGAATACCTAACCACAAAGACACGAAGACACTAAATCCTCTTGGTGTCTTAGTGCCTTCGTGGTTAACGAGGCTCAGATGGCAAATCCGACAACAGCCCCTATCGCGGAATTGACCGGGTCACTCGCTGCGCTGAAAGAGAGATTCGGCGATGCGGTCAGGCCCGCCGAGTTCGAAGGCGCACTGGTCGATCCGGCACATCTGGTTGAAGTGGCGAAGCATATCCGCGACGATCTGGGCTACGACTATCTCTCCAGCGCCACCGCCGTCGATTACATCAAGTCGGGCGAGATCGAGATGGTGTACCACGCCTACTCGATCAAGAAGGGCGGCCCGGCGCTGGTCTTCAAAGCGCGCACGCCGCGCGACAACGCCGTGTTACCGTCGCTGGTTTCCGTGTGGCCCGGCGCGGACTTTCAGGAGCGCGAGGCTTACGATCTGTTCGGCGTGAAGTTCGACGGGCATCCCAATCTCAAGCGCATCCTGATGTGGGAAGGCTTCCAGGGCCATCCGATGCGCAGGGACTGGCACGAAGCGTACTACGAGCAAGATCAGAAGCCGTTCGACAGCCGCTGGCCGGGCGGGCATCACACTCGCGCCGAAGATCGCGTGAAATGGGCCGACAATGTCGAGTACCCGGCGGGCTTCGATCCATCGTCGTTCGTCGAGGAGGCGAACGCGGCAGTGTACGAACGGCTGAAGCAGATCGAGGTCGTCGAGGGCCAGTCCGTGAGCGTGCCATCGGGCAACGGCTCCGGCTCGCTCAAGACGGATGAACTGGTCGTCAACCTGGGGCCGCAGCACCCGTCGACGCACGGCGTGTTCCGCATGGTCGCCTCGCTGGAAGGCGAGACGATCCGCGCGCTCGAGCCGGTGATGGGCTACCTGCACCGCAATCACGAGAAGATCGGCGAGCGCAACACGTACATCCAGAACATCCCGTACACCGATCGGCTCGACTACATCTCGTCGATGAGCAACAACCTGGGCTACGTACTCGCCGTCGAGAAACTGATGAACCTCAAACCGACCGAGCGCACCGAGCACCTGCGGGTGATCATGGTCGAGCTGACCCGGATCGCTAATCACTTCTGGGCGATTGGCTTTCTGCTCAACGACCTGGGCGCATTCTTTACCCCGGCGCTGTATGCAATCGAAGAGCGCGAATTGATCCTCGACTTGTTCGAGGCGGCGGCCGGCAGCCGGATGATGTGCAACTACATGCGCTTCGGCGGCGTGGCGCGTGACGTGCCGCCGGGTTGGATGGAGAAGTGCCGCGAGCTGGTCTTCGAGCGGTTGCCGCGCAAGATCGACGAGCTGGATGGTTTCCTGTCGGGCAGCGAGTTGATCCGGGCGCGCTGCATGGGCGTGGGGTATCTCTCGCCGGAAGACGCGATTCGCTATAGCGCGGCCGGGCCGGTGCTGCGCGCCTCGGGCGTGCCCTACGACGTGCGCCGCGCGGAGCCGTACTCGATTTACGATCGCTTCGAGTTCGATGTGGCGGTGCGCACCAACGGTGACGTATACGACCGCTACCTGATCCGCATCGACGAGATGCGCCAGTCGGTTCGCATCTTGCAGCAGGCGCTCAAGCAAATTCCCGAAGGTGAGATTCAGGCCGGCAAGAAGCAATACTCGCAGCGCGTGCCGGCCGGCCAGACGTATAGTCGTGTCGAGAACCCGAAAGGCGAGCTGGGTTTCTACGTCGTATCGGATGGGTCGGCGAATCCGTATCGATATCACATCCGCGCGCCTTCGTTCATCAACTTGACGGCTCTGGGGCTGATGTGCACCGGCTACAAGGTGGCCGACACGGTGGTGATTCTGGGCAGTATCGACATCGTGCTGGGTGAAACCGATCGATAAAGCGTAAAACGTAATTACGTATCACGTTTTACGTTTCAGGCTGGGGAGAGACTATATGTTCGGATTTGGCGTCTTGAAGGGTCTGGGCGTTACCTTCCGACATTTCGTCGGGACGTACGTCGACGACATCGGCTACTGGTTCCGAGGTGGGCGCTATTACAACGAAAAGTCGCTGCTGCGGCGACAGGGGCCACGGGCGAAGGGCGTCTTCACCGTGCAATACCCGGAAGAGAAGTTGCCTGTGCCGGAGAACTTCCGCTATCTGCCGTTTCTGATCTACGACACGACGGCCAACGACGACAAGTGCACCTCGTGCGGCATCTGCGCCAAAGTCTGTCCGCCGCAGTGTATCTGGATCGTGCGCACGACCGATCCGGTGACCAAGCGCCCCGTCCCGCAGCCCGCCGAGTTCTACATCGACACGACGATCTGTATGCAGTGCGGCTTCTGCGCCGAGTTTTGCCCGTTCGACGCGATCAAGATGGATCACGAATACGAGATCGCGGCCTTCGAGCGCTTCCAGACGATGGTCTATGACAAGGAGAAACTGACCAAGCCCGACACGTACCACGCGGCGATCCATCCAACCGACTGGGCGCGCGAGCAGAAGGAGATCGCGGAGAAGGCTGCCAAGGAAGCCGAGAAGAAGCGACAGGCGGAAGAGAAGGCGAAGGCGGCTGCCGCAGCGAAGGAAGCAGCAGCGCAACAACCGCCGGCAGGATGAATGATGAATCTGAATGATGGATTTCCGCCCTCGACCGGGTACACTCGAATCCGGCGAGGGCGGTGTTGTAATGGTGGGGTAGTTGGATGGTTGGTTGGATGGTTGGATGGTTGGCTAAGGAGACGGACATGGCAAATGTGAATGAGCAGCAAGTGCTAGAGGCGCTGGGCCGAGTGAAAGACCCGGAACTCGGGCGCAGCCTGATGTCGCTAGGCATGATTCAGGACCTTCGGATCGACGGCGGCAAAGTTGACTTCACGATCGTTCTCACCACGCCGGCGTGCCCGCTCACGGATGTGATGGATCGCGATGCCAAAGCGGAACTCGGCAAACTACCCGGCGTGAACGAGATCAACATCAAGTGGGACTCGCGTGTCCCAAGCGACATGCGCCTGGCCGGCCAGGGTAGCCAGTTCAAGAATACCATCGCCGTGTCGAGCGGCAAGGGCGGCGTCGGAAAAACGACGGTGTCGGTGAATCTGGCGGTGGCGCTGGCGCAGATGGGCGCGACAGTCGGCCTGCTCGATGCCGACATCTACGGCCCCAACGTGCCGATGATGCTGGGTATCGACCGCATGCCCCAGCCGCGTGACAACAAGATCATCCCCGCTTACGCGTACGACCTTCGCGTGATGAGCATGGGGTTTCTGGTGCCGCCCGATCAACCGGTGATCTGGCGCGGGCCAATGATCCATTCGGCCATCCGCCAGTTCCTGACCGATGTCGATTGGGGCAACCCCGATTACCTGATCATCGATCTGCCGCCGGGCACGGGCGATGCGCAATTGACGCTCGCGCAATCGGTTCCGCTCACCGGGGCGATCATCGTCACGACGCCGCAGGAAGTCGCGCTGGCCGATGCCGTGAAAGGCTTCGCTACGTTCGAGAAACTGGAAGTCGATATCCTCGGCATCGTCGAGAACATGGGGCCATATACCGATCCGAAGACCGGGCAAACGATTTCGTTCTTTGGCGAGGGGGGCGGCCAGCGCATGGCCGAACGATTGGGCGTGCCGTTCCTGGGGACCGTGCCGCTCGATCCGGATGTGCGCGTTGGTGGCGACGCCGGCACGCCGATCGTCGTTAAGAGTCCCGGTTCGCCGGCCGCGCAGATGTTCAAGAAGATCTCGAAGGACATCGCCGCGCGGATTTCCGTGTTGGACCTGACCGAGTAATTGGAGTCCATTGACGCTCGTAGCGATTGAGCATACAATACCGCCATGCGCTCGCCTTTCCCTGGAATGGATCCCTGTCTTGAGCATCCTGCGCTCTGGCCGGATGTTCACAACAGACTGATCGCCGCAATCGCGGACGATCTGGCTCCCCGGCTTGCGCCGCGCTATTACGTCGGCCTGGAGCGGCGTGCGTACCTGCTTAAGCCGGATGACATCGCCTTCATCGGCCGTCCAGACATCGCCGTCGTTTCACGCGGGTCGCAGCCCAAGCCTCGCGCTTTGCCGCTCGCCGAGGCCGGTGTTCTGGATGTCGATGTGCCGATGAATGACGAGGTGAGCGAGAACTTCCTCGAAGTGCATGAAGTGACTACCGGCAGGTTGGTGACCATCCTGGAAGTTCTCTCGCCGGCCAACAAGCTGCATGAGGAAGGACGCCGCCAATACGAGCAGAAGCGCGATCAGGTTTTCCGCACACGCACGAATCTGGTCGAGGTTGATCTGCTGCGAGCAGGCGAACCGATGCCGGTTGTCGGGAAACCCGGTCACAGTGATTATCGTATCCTCGTCAGCCGGGGTTCACAGCGACCGCGCGCACAACTGCATACGTTCCACTTGCGCCAGCCGATCCCGACGTTCCCGTTGCCGCTTCTTCCCGCCGATGACGAGCCTGTGGTCGACCTGAACACGATCCTTCACGCTCTCTACGAACGGGCGCGCTTCGACCTGCGGCTCGACTATACACAGCCGCCCGTCCCACCGCTCGATGATGAAGATGCCGCCTGGGCGCGAGAGTTGATCAAAGGATGATCCGGGCGAGGTGAGATATGGCTGTTGAAGTGGCTCCACTGAAAGCCGAAACACGGGTGACCGGCGAAGAACTGCTGGCCCTGGGTGACATCGGGCCATGCGAGTTGATCGAAGGAAGGATCGTGCCGATGAGTCCGACGGGATATGCACACGCCCGGTGCGAAGTCAGGTTCGGCAGGTATCTTGATGCCTTTGTGAGCCAGAACCGACTGGGTCAAGTTATCGGTGGCGAGGTTGGCATCTATACTCACCGTAATCCGGACACGGTGCGCGCCGCCGATGTGGCATTTATCTCGAACGAGCGTTACGCGCGCCAGAAGAAGGCCGCTGGCTTTCTCGAAGTGGCCCCTGAACTGATTGTCGAAATCCTGTCGCCCGATGATCGTTGGAGTGAAGTGACGACGAAACTGCGCGAATACTTCAGCATCGGTGTCAGGCTCGTTTGGATCACCGACCCCAATGCGAAGATCGTGTATGCTTATCGCTCGCTGACGGACATGCGCGAGTTTCAAGAGAGTGACACATTGACTGGCGACGCCGTTTTGCCTGGCTTCTCGCTGCCGGTGGCGAGTCTCTTTGAAGAGTAACCCGTCCCCATATCCCCATTCCTTGTTTGCTCCCCTGACCGGCCAGAAAATCTTCGGACGAGACTTACCGGACTACGAGGCACTGACCGATTGCATCCGCTGCGGGCGCTGCCTGCCCGTATGCCCCACATATCAGCAGACCACGCTCGAAACGCAGTCGCCGCGCGGACGGTTAAATCTGTTGCGCGCCGTCGAAGACGGCAGGCTGCCCCTCGAAGAAGCGAGCGTCGAAGCGCATCTGTATCACTGCCTCGACTGTCGCGCCTGCAACACCGTCTGCCCGGCGGGCATCCCCATCGGCGAGCTGATCGTTCAAGGCCGCGCCGCCGTCGAACACGCCCATCCGCGCAACTGGATCGTCCGCTTTGCGCTGAACGTCGTCCTCGCCTCGCCTCGACGTGCCGAACTCTTCGCCGCGCCGCTGCGCCTACTCCAGAAACTCAGACTCGATCGACTCGGCGTGTTTCTCTTCGGCTGGATTCCCAAACTTGGCCCGGTAGTGCGCGACCTGATTCAAATGGCCCCGCCGCTATCCAGGCCGCTCCGGCGCGAACTCGCCAACCCACCAACCATCCAGCTATCCAACCAACGAATCAACGAATCAGCGAGTCAGCGAAAGTATCGTGTCGGATTCTTCTTGGGCTGTGTCATGAACGTGGCCTTCGCCGATGCCAGCCGCGCCGCCGTCGCGCTCATGCAACGTTTCGGATGCGAAGTTGTCACGCCGAAGGATCAAGTGTGTTGCGGCGCGCCGCATGACGATCAGGGATTGAAGTCCAAGGCGCGCGCGTTCGCCATGCGCAACATCACCGCGTTCGAGCGCCTGGGCGATTGGGATGCGATCGTGGCCGACTGCGCCGCGTGCAGCGGGTTTCTCAAAGAGTACGCGCACATCCTCCGCAGCGATGACCGCGAAGCGTGGGCCGATCGGGCGCAACGCTTCTCCTCGCGAGCACGCGACATCACCGAATGGCTGGACGAGATCATGCCAGATTCGCCGGCTAAAGCCGGCACTCCGGCTCGAAAGATGACGTATCACGAACCCTGCCACCTCGCCAACGTGCAGGGTGTCCGCCGGCCGCCGCGTGCGCTGCTCGCCCGGCTATCGAATCTCGACCTGCGCGAATTGCCCGACGCGACCCGGTGCTGTGGCAGCGCCGGCATCTACAACCTGACGCACCCGGTCATGTCCAAAGAACTGCTCGACCGCAAAATGGCCGATGTGACTGCGACCGGGGCCGAAGTTGTCGTTAGCGCCAATCCGGGTTGTTTGCTACAATTGGAATGGGGCGCGAAGCGGCATCGGATGCCGATCGCGGTGAAGCACATTACGCAAGTCATTCAGGAAACGTTGAATGAGGACCGCTGAAGGCTGAATTCAGCGCTCCACAATCCGCGTTTCCGTACAGCCGGGGGAGTCTACCAATATGGCCACAGTATCCGTCGAAGCGCCGCCCGCGCAGGAACAACGTATCGTCGGCGTGCGCTTTCAGTCGGTCGGGAAAATCTATCATTTCGACGCAACGGCATATCCCGATTTACGCAAGGGCGACTGGGTAATCGTCACCACTTCGCGCGGTCGGCAGATGGGCGAGATTGCTGCGCTCGACCCGCCAAAGAATGGCGACGCCGACGGCCCCTTCAAGCCGATCGATCGCCTGGCGACCAATCGCGATCTGGCCGTGCGTTACTATTGGCAGCAGAAAGAAGCCGAGGCGCTGGTCATCGCCCGCGAGAAGTCCAAGGCGCTCGGCCTGCCCCTCAAGATCATCAAAGCCGAGTACACCTTTGATGGATCGCGCCTGGCGATCCTGTACGCGGCGGAAGAGGAAAGACCCGACACCGGCAATCTGCTGGGCGAAGTGCAAAACGCCTTCAAGGCGAAGGTCGAGCTGCGCCTGATCGGCCCACGCGATGCGGCGAAGATCATCGGCGGGGCCGGTGCGTGCGGCCTGGACACGCGCTGCTGCTCGATGTTTCTGACTGAGTTCAGCCCGATCTCGATCAAGATGGCGAAGGAGCAAGGCATCTCGTTGAACCCGGCGGAGATCACCGGCATGTGCGGCCGCCTGCGCTGCTGCCTGATCTACGAATTCGAGCAATACGTGGCTGCGCGCAAGACGTTGCCCAAGCGCGGCAAAGAAGTCGGCACTCCGTTCGGCCAGGGTCAGGTCGTCGATGTGCTGCCGCTGAAAGAGTCGGTGCTGGTGCAGGTCGACGAGAGGATTCACGAAGTGCCTCGTGATGCCATTCAGCCGCTGGCCGAGCTTCAGGCGTTGGAGCAAAAGGCGGCATCGCCGTGCGGCCTGAACCCAGGTTGCTCGTGCAAGCACGCCAAGAAGAAACGGTCGGACGCGAGCGCTAAGCGCGGGCCGGACAAAGAACGCGGGCGCGAGAGCGAATCGGGCACGTAGTGTGGCGACCACGACGGCGGCGCTGATCAGTGAATTGCGATCGGCCATCGGCGCGGAGCGCGTCTCGATCGATCCGGCCGATCGGGTGGTCTATTCGTACGACGGCGCGTGGGCGGAAGGCCGACCCGCCGTCGTATTGCATCCCGCGACGACCCGGCACGTGGCCGAGATTCTGCGCATCGCGGATCGCGAGTGCATCCCGATTGTCCCGCGCGGCGCGGCGACCGGCCTGGCGGGCGGCGCGGTTCCGGTCGAGGGGGCCTGGTGTCTCAACCTGGCGCGGATGAACCGGATACTGGACGTGTCTGCCGCCGATTCAGTCGCCGTCGCTCAACCGGGCGTGGTAACGACGACGCTGCAGCAGGAATCCGAGAAGCACGGCCTGTTCTACCCGCCGGATCCGGCTTCGCTGCACATGTCGACGATCGGCGGCAACGTCAGCACGAACGCGGGCGGGCCGCGCTGCCTGAAGTATGGCGTGACGGGCGATTACGTGCTCGGTCTGGAGATCGTCCTGCCCGGCGGGCGCGTCATGCGCACCGGCCGGCGCACAATCAAAGACGTATCTGGATACAATCTCACCAGCCTGTTTGTTGGATCCGAAGGAACGTTGGGCGTTATCACCGAGGTGACGTTGAAGTTGATCCCTAAACCCGCCGCCCAGGCGACCGCGCTGGCGGCTTTTCCGCGCCTGGCCGAGGCGTGCGAGGCCGTCGGGCGAATTCTGGCGTCGGGCATTGTGCCGCTGGTGACTGAGTTGATGGATCAGGCCGTCACGCGCGCCGTCGCCGCGTTTCAGAGCGAGCCGGCCTACGCGCGCCGAGGCACGCGGACGCGATTGCCGGTCGAGGCCGAAGCAGTGCTGCTCGTGGCAGTCGACGGTGATCGCGATCAGGTCGAGCGCGACATCGATGTGATCGCCGGCGTGCTGCGCGACTCCGGTGCGAGCGAAGTTCAGCGCGCGCGCGATACCGCCGAAGCCGAGACGCTGTGGGAAGCGCGCCGATCGGTGTCGCCGGCGATCATGCGTCTGGCGCACGATAAGTTCAGTGAAGACATCGCCGTACCGCGTGGACAGATTCCGCGTATGGTCGAGCGCATCCAGAAGATAGCGAAGGAACACGATTTGCATATCGCCGTGTACGGTCACATCGGCGACGGCAACCTGCATCCGACCATCCTGTGCGATCGGCGTGATGCGGCGATGCTGAAGCGCGTGCAATCGGCGGCCGCTGCGATCTTCGACGCGGTGATCGACCTGGGCGGGTCGATCACCGGCGAGCATGGTATCGGTATAGCGAAAGTCGATCACGTGCGGCGCAGCACCGATCCCATTGCACTCGAGGCGATGCTGGCGATCAAGCGCCTGTTCGATCCGAACGGCATCATGAATCCCGGCAAGAAACTCCCGGTTGGGATTTCGGAACGATGATTGCGGATTGCGAGAGCATTCGGTAATTCGCAGGCAGCGCCCGGTGATGAATCACCGGGCTAAAAAGCGAAGCCTGCTGAAGCAGGCGGCTGGCCGCTTCAGCCGGATTGATCCGGCTTTTCTTGATTAGCCCGACGATTCATCGTCGGGCGACAGGCTGCTCAAGAATCTTGATCTACTGCTTAATAGTCCTGGATTCTGCGACACTCTCGACTACGGATTGCTGATTGCAGATTGTCGATTGAAGATTGTAGGTCGACTCCCGACCCTCACTCTCACTGAGGCAACGTATGGCTGAAGATCAACCGCGAACCCTGAATAAAGTGCTGGTCATCCTGGCTCACCCCGACGATCCCGAATTCTTCTGCGGCGCGACGATCGGCAAGTGGGCGAAGGAAGGCAAGACCATTCGCTACTGCATGTTGACTTGCGGCGACAAGGGCAGCGACGACCCGACCATGACGCACGATCGCTTGTGCGCCATCCGCCACGAGGAACAGACCAACGCCGCGCGCGCCCTGGGTGTGACCGATATCGTGTGGCTGAATTATCTCGACGGCGAGCTTGTCCCGACGCTTGAAACGCGCCTGCGCGTCGCGCGCGAGATTCGCAAGTTCAAACCCGACATCGTCCTCACCTGCGACCCCACGCGCGTGATCAGCGCCTTCGGCACGATCAATCATGCCGACCACCGCGCCGCCGGCCAGATCGCGCTGGATGCCATCTTTCCCGGCGCGGGCAATCGCATGTACTTCACCGAGCTTCTGGCCGAAGGGCTGGAGCCGCATCAGGTCAAAGAAGTGTACATCGCCGGCGCGGAGCATCCCGACACGGTCATCGACGTGACCGACACCTTCGACTTGAAACTCAAGGCGCTGCGCGAGCACAAGAGCCAGATCAAAGACTTCGACGCGCTGGAGAAACGATTGCGTGCGCGCTTCGGCAAGAACGGCATTTTTGTCGAGATGTTCAAGAGGCTGGTGTTGGCGTAAGGCGGGGGCAGGAGGAGCGATGTCTTCGATCAACTTCAAATCTGAAGCGCTGGCGATGAAAGATCAGCTCGTCGTGTGGAGGCGCGACTTTCACCGCCACCCCGAACTGGGCTTTCACGAAGTGCGCACGTCGGGTATCGTGGCGAAGCACCTGATCCACCTGGGACTTGAAGTGCAGACGGGCGTCGGCAAGACGGGAGTGATCGGCCTGCTGGAAGGCGCCAAGCCCGGGCCGGTGGTGATGCTCCGCTTCGACATGGACGCGCTGCCGATTCACGAAGAGAATCAGACCGACTACGTTTCCCAGACGCCCGGCGTGATGCACGCCTGCGGCCACGATGCGCACACGGCTATCGGCATGGGCATCGCCCAACTGTTGGCGAGGCATCGCGATCGAATCGGCGGCACCGTCAAGCTCGTGTTTCAGCCCGCCGAAGAAGGCTTCGGCGGCGCGCTGGCGATGATTCAGGACGGCGTGTTAGAAGGCCCGCGCCCCTCGGTCTCGATAGGCCTGCATGTCTGGAACGAAGCGCCGATCGGCCAGGCGCTCGTCGGTGCTGGCGCAGTGATGGCCGCCGCAGGCATCTTCAAGATCGTCGTGCGCGGGAAGGGCGGGCACGGCGCGCAACCGCACCGGGCGGTCGATGCCGTGCTGGTTGGCTCGGCGATCGTGAATGCCTTGCAGACGATTGTGGCGCGCAACGTCAACCCGAGGCGGACCGCCGTCGTCAGCGCGTGCACGTTCCATGCCGGGAATGCGTTCAACGTCATCGCCGAAACCGCCGAGTTATCCGGCACCTTCCGCTCGTTCGACGACGAGACGCACGAGTTATTGACACGCCGCATTCGCCAGGTGGCAGAGGACACGGCGGCGGCGTTAGGCGCGACGGCGGAGATGGATATTCAGCCCGTTGCGCCAGCGACGATCAACGACGCGGGCGTGGCGGCCGTCCTACGCGAGATCGCCGCCGATGTGTTGGGCCAGGCCCAAGTCAGCGCGGACCAGTTCACGATGGGCAGCGAGGACATGAGCGAGTTTCTGAAGCGTGTGCCGGGTTGCTTTTTCTTCCTCGGCTCGCGCAACGACGCCCGGGGCTTCAACGCGCCGCATCACAACCCCCACTTCGACATCGACGAAGACGTGATGCCGCTGGGCGTGGCGATCCTCGCTCAGTCGGCGATGCGCTACCTTTCGAATTGATGGCTCTCCCGGATCGAACGGGAAATGGAACCGCGAAGACGCCAAGCGCGCCAAGTTTTCCGAATCTTCGCGGTCTTTGCGCCTTTGCGGTGAGTTTTTTCCCGCCCAAGCCGGAAGAGCCGAATTGATTTTGGGGTGCGGGTAAACACTGGTTCTGATCCGTGTTTTCAGTGTTTATCCGTGTCCAATTGCTTCAGAGGACAATGACGCAGGCGGGACCGCTTAAGTGGCGAACGGGTGAGGGCTGGCTGGTGCTGATCGGCGGCAGTAGCGGCGGCTGGCGCACGACCCAAGCGATCGACCGCGCCGCCATCGACGCGATGAGCGATGAAGCGCCGATCGCGTTCGTGCCCGCCGCCGGCTGTTCCTCCGATTACGGCGAATCGTTCCTGGAGCATTACACACGACTGAGTGCGCCGGCCGGGTACGTCGTGCCGATTCACGATAAAGCATCGGCGCACGATCCGGCTAACGCGCGACGCCTGGTGCAGGCCGGGCTGATCTACTTCGGCGGCGGCGATTCGCGGTTGCTCCTCGACACGCTGACCGGCACGCCCGCGCTCGATGCGGTGGTGGCAGCCTTTGCCGCCGGTGCGGTGATCGTCGGCGCAAGCGCCGGCGCGATCGCGCTCGCGGCGTGGGGCGTCTCCGCCGATCCGGGTGTCGGCGTGTTGAAGGGTTGGGGCTGGCTGCCGCAGGCGATCGTGTCCGTGCATCATACGCCGGAGCGTGCCGGGGCGCTGCGCGCCGCGTTGATCGAGCATCCCGATCTGCTCGGTATCGGTCTGCCTGAGGATGGCGCACTCGCGCTCAGCCCGGACGGGCGGGTCGCCACGTGGGGCCGTGGGCAAATCACGGTCACGCTGGGGTCGAAGTTTTATCCGGAAGGATGAACGCGGAGGAATCTGGGGCGCAGGCTTCAGCCTGCAGCATGGCATATAGTGCGTAGCACGTCAGTTGCGCGGAGTATCAATCTCAAGTAGAGTGTGCCTGTTGATTCATCGCCACATGCGCTCGAAGGCCAGCCGTCTTCGGGCGCTCATTTCCAAACCGGGAGGAGCCTCATGCAGCACCCATCGACGCCGAAGCCAGCCAAGCCGCTCATCAGCCCGTTGGGCTGGATCGGCATCGTCCTGTTCCTTGTCGCCGCCTTCATTCTGCTCCAGTTGTCGAACAGTTTTCAGCTCAAAGCGCCGATACCCGGCACGCGCATCCCGTTGGGCGCGGGCCTGAACGCCGTCGCGCAGGTCGGGATGATCATCGCGCTGCTGTTCGGGTGGCGCTTCGCGCGCGCCAGGAACTTCCGCAGGCATCGTCGCACCCAGACGACCGTGGTCTTGATCAACTGGCTGGCGATTCTGTTTATCATGGGCGTGACGTTCTTCGGGCCGGAAGTGACGGGAAATCCCAAGAGCACATCCGATCCGATCGTGTTGGCGGAGATCGCCCACGGGATCGTCGGGGGGCTGACGGCGCTATCCGGCGGCTATCTCGTGTTTCGCATGGTGTTCGAGCGCGCGCTGCCGGCCTGGATCAAGGTCAAGAACTTCAAGCGCATGATGCAGATCACGATCGTCGTGTGGCTGCTGGTGGCGCTCGGCGGATTGGGTATCTTCGCGATGAAGTATCTCTTGCCGTCGAGTGCGGCAACGGTGGCCCAGGTTCCGACGCCGGCGATCGCGCCTCCAGCGCCTACGGCGACGCCGACCACCGAGCCTACGTCGATCCCGCCGTCGCCGACGCCAGCCGAGGTGACCGGCATTGCCGCTGTCGTCGATGCGAACGCCTTCAGCGATCGTCTGAATATCGAGCTATTCAACGTGCCGCCCGTGCCATTCGACGCACCGTACTCGGGCTGGCTGGTGGGCAACGATGGCGAGTTTCGCCTGAATGTGGGCACGCTTCAGGTCGGGCCGGATGGTCGCGTAAAGGAGAGCTTCACGTCGCCGCTCGGCGAGAACCTGCTGGCGAACTACGACGAGTTTATCGTCGCGCACGATGCGGGGGACGAACTGACGCCCACCTCGCACATTCCATTCTCGGCAGTGGTGCCCAAGGGCGCGCGCCCGGCGTTGCGCGCGCTCCTGGTGAGTGTGTCGGATACGCCGGAGAACGCCGGCTACCTGGTGGGCCTGCGCCAACAAGCGGAGTTGGTGAGCGAACACGTTTCGTTGACCGACCTGGCCCTGGGCACGCAAGATATTGAAGGCATCCACCGTCACGCCGAGCATTTGATCAACATCCTAGAGGGGTTGCATGGACGGCACTTCGGCGACGTGGACGGCGACGGGCGTGTGCTGAACCCTGGCGATGGATATGGCTTATTGTCCACCGCTTCCGGGCCGGGCTACGTCGAGTCGGTGGTGCAACACGCGCAGACGGCGCTGGAAGCGCCCGACGCAACCGAGCAGGTCAAGTTACACGCGCAGCACGTCTTGATCGGCGCAAAAAATGCCGGGCCGTGGGCCGATCAACTGGACGAGAAAGCGCTGGAACTTGCGAGCGTGCAGGATATAGCCACGGCGCAGGCATTGCTTGCGGAGATGCGCGATCTGGCCGACAAGCTGCTGAACGGCGTCGATGCCAACGGCAACGGCACGATCGAGCCGATCGAAGGCGAGGGCACGGTGTATCTGGCCTACGTGCATGCCCAGTTCGCGGCCAGCCCGGCGTACGATGTGCCGTTCCAGGAAGGCGGCGCGCCGGTCGTCGTGGCGCAGGCGACGCCCACGCCCACGCCGCTGCCGCCGGCGGCGACGCCCACCTCCGCGCCACAGGTCGTGCAAGTGTTGATGCAGGACTTCACCTTCAGCCCGGCGACGATCACAATCAAGGCCGGGACGACAGTCGAGTTCATCAATCTCGACAACGCGCCGCACACGGCGACGCTCGACGACAACAGCCTGGACACGGGCACGCTGAACCTGAACGATCGGGTCACGC
Source organism: Anaerolineae bacterium (assembly GCA_036514635.1). Lineage (GTDB taxonomy): Bacteria > Chloroflexota > Anaerolineae > Fen-1058 > Fen-1058 > DASSFZ01. The sequence goes on from DATBWU010000120.1 coordinate 30,972, forward strand.
TAAAGTTCGATACGCCGGGCGAGTTCTCGTACTTTTGCTTGTTCCACGGCGGGCCGGGCGGCGTCGGCATGGCGGCGAAGATCATCGTCGAGCCGTAAGAGACCGTTTGGAAAATCGGGCTTGCACCGCAGAGACGCTGAGATCGCAGAGAAGTCTTTAGAAAACTCAGCGTTCTCCCCGCACTTGCCGCTACGCGGCAGCGTGGGGCAAGTGTGCGCCTCTGCGGTGAATCTCAGCCGTTTTCAGACACTCTCTAAATCCACCTCATAATGAGCGAACGTGTTTTCACCGAGGCCGAGCTTCGCCAGTACGATGGCACGCAGGGGAAGTCGGTTTACATCGCCTGCGACGGTGTCGTGTATGACGTGAGCGACGCGCCGCTGTGGCGAACCGGCATGCACCAGCACCTGCACTACAGCGGGCTAGACCTGACCCGCAGCCTGCGCAAAGCCCCGCACGATCATCAAGTCTTCGGACGCACGTACATCCGCAAAGTCGGAGTCCTCAAGCCGACCGATTAGAGGCTGTCTGAAAAGCCTGGGCGCACCGGCTTCAGCCGGTCAAAATGCCGACTAACCCCACTCCGCTTCGCTGCGGGGGCAAGTGAGTCGGCGATCCGGCTGCAATCCTCCTGCTTTTCAGACAGGCTCTTAGAGCGGCCGGAACCTCCTACGGTGACGAACGACCAAGGACAGATGACGAAGGCATTGGTCGTTCGTCGTTTGTCCTTCGGCTGCCAGCAATCGTCTCGAGTCTTGTCATTTGAATTAGGCGTGGTATAATCTGCGCCAAGATTCACTTATGACTCTTGTGGTGTGGGGCGACATCTTCGCGAGAGTCTTTATTTTGCCTTGATCACGTAGTAACCAGCTCAAGGGTAGGGAGGATCGATGCACGGGTTCAACCGCAGGCGAACCTGGAGTGCAGTTGTTGTTTGTCTGTTCGTCGTTTCCCTTTTGGCTCTGGTTCTTCCTCGCAACGCTTTTGCCGAACCGAATGGCCCACCCTCTGCTTTGAATCCGGCGTCGTCCGCTTCGGCGGCAATAGCCGATCTTCACAACCTCGTCCTCGTCATAGCTGTTGCCGTCTTTGTGGTCGTCGAAGGGTTGATCCTGACCGCGGCCGTGCGCTTCCGCCGAAGGCCCAAGGATGACAGCGAGCCGGCGCAGGTTCACGGCAACACTCGCCTGGAGATCGCCTGGACGATCGCGCCGGCGCTGATCGTCGGTGCACTCTTCGTGCTGACATTGCGCGCGCAGCGCGAGATCGACGCGTCCGCATTCTCGGCCCAGCCCGGCGCACCGATCACAGTTGAGGTGGTCGGCCATCAGTGGTGGTGGGAGTTTCAGTATCCGGACCTGGGCGTCGCGACGGGCGGCCAGCGCATCGTCACGGCGGGCCAGTTGGTCATCCCGGTCGGGCGTGTGATCAACCTCAAGATTACGTCGGCAGATGTGATCCACAGTTTCTGGGTTCCGGAGCTCGGCGGCAAGACCGATGCCATGAAAGGCATCGTCAACACGACATGGCTGCGGGCCGATCGGCCCGGTGACTTCTACGGCCAGTGCGCCGAACTGTGCGGCGTGTCGCACGCGAATATGCGTTTCGTCGTCACCGCCGTGTCGGAAGACGAGTTCGCCGCGTGGGCGCGGGGCCAGGCGCAGGCCGCCGCCGAACCGACCGAGGCTGCGGCTCAGGCGGGCAGGCAGGTTTTCCTGACGGCAGGCTGCGCTGGCTGTCACACGATTAACGGCGTGCCCCAGGCGAACGGTCAGACGGGGCCGAATCTGACTCACGTCACGTCGCGGCCCTACATCGCCGGGGGCACCCTGGCCAACACGCCCTTCAACTTATCGCGCTGGCTGGCGGATCCGCCCACGCTCAAGCCCGGCTCGTTGATGCCCAATCTGAACTTGTCAACTGCGGACATCGATTCGCTGGTGGCCTATTTGCAAACGCTAAAGTAAGGGCCAAGTTTTGGAGGAAGATACATGGCTACCGTTCCTGGGACTCTCGCATCACCCGCGCCGCGCCGCTACACCGGCTTGATGGAGTGGCTGACGACGGTCGATCATAAAAAGATCGGTTTGCTGTACATCTGGACATCGTTCTTTTTCTTTCTTGTGGGTGGGGTGCTGGCACTGTTCATCCGGCTCGAGTTGGCACAGCCCGGCTTGCAAGTGATGAGCACGCAAGCGTACAACGAGTTCTTCACGATGCACGGGACGACGATGATCTTTCTGTTTGTCGTCCCTATCTTCGCGGGTTTCGGCAACTATGTGATCCCGCTGATGGTCGGCGCGCGCGACATGGCGTTTCCACGCCTGAATGCCTTTTCCTACTGGATGGCGTTGTCGGGCGGGATCGTGTTGTACAGCAGCTTCCTGTTCCCGCTGGGCGCGTCGGGCGCGGGCTGGACAGGCTACACCCCGTTGAGCACCAGCGTCTTCTCCAAGGGTGAAGGCACGACGGTGTGGATTCTGGGCCTGTTGCTGGTCGGCACCTCGTCGCTGGCCGGTGCGATTAACTTCATCGTCACCATCATGAACATGCGCGCGCCGGGAATGACTATGGCGCGCATCCCGCTGTTCGCGTGGGGGATCATGGCGACGTCGATCATGGTGCTGTTCTCCACCCCGGTGCTGACCGGCGCGCTGATCATGCTGCTGACCGATCGGTTGGGCCTGACCGCGATCTTCGCCGCTGCCTCCAACATCGATCCGCGCCTGTGGCAGCACATGTTCTGGTTCTACTCGCATCCGGCGGTGTATATCATGATCCTGCCGGCGATGGGGATTATCTCGGAAGTGCTGCCGGTGTTCAGCCGCAAGCCGATCTTCGGCTACATGGCGATCGCCTACTCGTCCGTCGCCATCGCCGTGATGGGCTTCCTGGTGTGGGCGCACCACATGTTCACCACCGGCATCGCACCGCAGTTGAAAGCGTTCTTCATGATCGCGACGATGGCGATCGCCGTGCCGACCGGCGTGAAAATCTTCAACTGGATCGCCACGCTGTGGGGCGGCAGACTCAACTTTAAGACGCCGCTGCTGTTCGCCTTCGGCTTCCTGACGATGTTCGTGATCGGCGGCATCAGCGGCATATTCCAGGCGATCGTCCCGATTGACACGCAGGTGCACGACTCGTATTACGTCGTGGCGCACCTCCACTACGTGTTGTTCGGCGGGTCGGTGTTCGGCATTTTCGCCGGGCTGTATTACTGGATGCCCAAGATGACCGGCTGGATGCTGCACGAAGGCTGGGGCAAGCTGCACTTCTGGCTGATGCTGATCGGCTTCAACCTGACTTTCTTCCCGATGCACCTGTTAGGCTTGCTGGGCATGCCGCGCCGCATCGCCGATTACAATCCCAATTTCGGCTGGACACGCTACAACGACCTGGCGACGGTCGGCGCGTTTCTGATCGCCGCGTCGGTGCTCACGTTCTTGATCAACTTGTACGTGAGCAGTGAGCGCAAGGTGAAGGCCGGGAACGATCCGTGGCAGGGCAACACGCTGGAGTGGGCCACGTCCTCGCCGCCGCCCGATTACAATTTTGAGGTCATTCCGGCCGTTCACAGCGAGCGTCCCGTGCGTGATATGAGGATGGCGGCCCGTGGTCAGTAACACCCGCCGAGGTTTCCGCGCGCTGACCGTGGTGGCCTCCTGCGCCACGCTGGCGCTGATCGTGATCGGCGGCGTGGTGCGCGTCACCGGATCGGGGTTGGGTTGCCCCGACTGGCCGCTGTGTTACGGCCAGGTGCTGCCGCCGCCACAGATCGAATCCCTCATCGAGTTCGCACATCGCTTCACGGCGCTCCTGGTCGGCGTGATGATCGTGGCGATTGCCTTCATCGCGTTGAAGTCGCACCGCCAGGATCGCGCGGTGACGATCCCCGCGCTGGCGGGAGTGGCCGTCCTCGTCGTGCAGAGTTTGCTCGGCGCGATCACGGTATGGCTCGAGTTGCCGCCGGTCATCGTGGCCGTGCATCTGGGGACGGCACTGGCGATGTTCGCGTGTGTGCTGACCGTCACCGCGAATGTTCACCATACGCCAGGTACGCCCGCCCGCTTGAGCAGTCGCGTGTTCCCGCTCGCGCTGGGGTCGGCGATTGCCGTGTACGTGTTGATCCTGCTTGGCGCGACGGTCACGGCGACAGGCGCGTCGCTGGCTTGCCCCGATTGGCCGTTGTGCCGGGGCCAGTTGGTCCCGCAGTTGGGCGATCTGTCGGTGACGGTGCACTTCACGCATCGCTTCGCCGCGCTGGCGACGGCTATCCTGGTCACGTTGCTGGTTTTCCAGGCGCGGCGCTCGCGCGCGGAGTCGCCTCGCGTGTGGCGCTGGGCGCTGGCGGTCTTCTGGCTGTTCGTTGCGCAGGTCGTCGTCGGCGGCATGAATGTGTTGCCGCGCCTGCCGACTGTGCTGCGCGCGCTGCACCTGGGCGTTGCCGCGTCGGTGTGGGGTGCGGCGGTGGTGCTGGTGGTGATGCTGATTCGCGACCGGCGCGCGCTGTCCGAAGCGTCCGCGCAGAAGCCGGGCCGCGAGTCGATGACTTCGACGCCCAATTTCGGCGCAGCGGCAATGGTTGCTGTCCCGGCACGTGGCGCGGCGGCATCCACAACGCTCAAGAAATACCTCTACCTGAGCAAGCCGTGGATCATCGTTCTGCTGCTGATCACGACCCTGACTGCCATGTTGATCGCGGGCAAGGGCAGCGCATCGCTTGCGCTGATCGGGGCCACACTGCTGGGCGGCGCGCTGGCGTCGGCGGGCGCGAATGCGATCAATTGCTACATCGATCGCGACATCGACGGGCTGATGAGCCGGACGAAGAATCGGCCAATCCCGCGCGATCAACTCGATCCGCATCGGGCACTGGGGTTTGGACTGGCGGCGAGCGTTGCTTCGTTCGCGGTTCTGCTCGCATTCGTCAATTTACTGGCGGCTGTGTTGGCCGTTTTCGGTATCATTTACTACGTGTTCGTGTACACGCTGTGGCTGAAGCGCACGACGCCACACAACATCGTCATCGGCGGCATCGCCGGCGCGGTTCCGCCGCTGGTCGGCTGGGCTGCCGTCACCGGACGCCTCGATCTGCTGGCGCTGTACCTGTTCCTGATCGTCTTCTACTGGACGCCGCCGCACACCTGGGCGCTGGCGATCTTGGTACGCGGCGATTACGAGAAAGCCGGTGTGCCGATGCTGCCCGTGGTCGCCGGCGAGGCCGAGACGCGAAGGCAGATCTGGCTGTACTCGCTGCAACTGGTGGCAGTGACGCTGCTCGTGTTTGCGTTCCGCCTGTTAGGCTGGGTCTACCTGGCGTTGGCAGTCGTGTTGAACGGACTGTTTCTGTGGTTGGCCTTTCGCCTGAAACGCGACAGGGATAAGCCTGCCGCGAAGCGGCTGTACAAATATTCGCAGCTGTACCTAGCGCTGCTGTTCGCGGCGATGGTCGTCGATGCCAGCCTGGTGTAAGGATGAAGGCTGAGGGCGGAGGGATGGCGGAGTGATTATGCACAGGCTCGAACGATTCTGGTCAAACCTGAGTTCGCAAACGGCGCTGGGCGCAGGTGTAACGCTGGGCCGTGTCGCTCAACAGGAAGGCGGCGACACGACGGTGCAGACACTGATCACGATTCTCGTGCTCGTGACGATCTTCCTGCCGATCATCATGGGCGTGATCGGCGGGGCAACCATGCGCTTTCTGACATGGTTCACGCGGGACTCGCAGACGATCCAAGATGAAGTCGTCATGCCTGCGCCGACGTTGCCCGCCGGGATCCACATGCCAGAGCCGACCATCTGGCCGGCTGTCCTGGCGTTTGGCTTGATGGGGGTGATGTTCTCCATCGCGCTGCGGTCTTGGGTCCTGCTGGGCGCGGCGATGCTTCTGATCGTGCTGGGCCTCGCCGGCTGGGTGGTGTTGGAAGTCCAAGAATTCCGCGCGCGGAGACGCTGAACACCACTGCGCGCACGCGCGGCGCAAGTGTTGGCGTCTGACGTTCCTTGTTAAGGACTTGTCCAAATATAACTTCCGCCCTGAGACGAAGGACGATAGACCAATGCCTTCGTCTTTGGTCGTTCGTCATTGCGGTGGGAAGTTATTTCTGGATGCCTCCTAAGCACCGTCGTTTGGGGGAGGAGTTGTGTCGAAGAACCTTCAGAGTCTTCTTTTGGCCGTTATAGTGGTCATCGGCTCCGGCGTGGCGACCTGGCTGTTCCTGCCGATGACAGTTGAGCCAGTCGAGCAGACCCGGATTCCGGACTGGGTCTTTCAGGTCGTCATCGAATCGATCCGGATTGGCCCGATTGCGATCGGCCCGATCCAGGCCGGGCATCTGCTGCTGGTCATTGTGCTGATTGCCGCCGGTGCACCCTTCGCCGGGCTGGTTATGGGGCTGATCGTGCGCTGGCTCAGCCGCATTGTCCCGACCGATGCGCCCGTGACATCCGCACCGGCTGCGAAGTCGGCTGCCAGGCCTGCCGCTGTCGCGGCCTCGACCGAAGAGATCGCAGAAGCCGAAACGCCGTTGCGCCAACGGTTGGTGTGGTGGGGCGCAATCGTGGCGGCAATTGGCGCGATCGTGTTTCTCATCATTCAGGTGTTGCCGCCGGGATTCACGCTGTTCTGATGGACAGGCACACCCGGGCCGGTCTACTTTGGCGTCGGGAAGACGACGAAGAAGATCAACAGGCTTGCCAGCAGCATGGGGTAGATGAAGATCAGGCTGAACCACTTCGTATCGTCGCGCAAGTGCATGAAGAACAGGGCGACGAGCGCGGCCTTGGCCGCTGCCAACACGATCAGGATCGGGATCAGCAGATTGGCTTCCAGCTGCGAGCCTGTCGCCAGGGCGATTTCGGTGGCTGTGAGAATCGCCAGCCCGACGAAGACGGCGATATATCGAATGGGACGAGACCGGTGAGTCGTGTGCATCGGATGGCCCCCGCTACAGCAGATAGATGATCGTGAACAGGACGATCCAGACCAGATCGACGAAGTGCCAGTACAGGCCGGCGAACTCGATGCCGGCGTTGTTTCCCGCGCTGAAGCCGCCGCGCATCGCCTTCAGCCACACCAGGAAGTTCCACCCCACGCCGCCGATGACGTGCATCCCGTGGAAGCCGGTCAACAGGTAGAACATCGAGCCGAAGGGCGAGCCAAACGGCGTCATGCCTTCGGTGTAGACCTTGTTCCACTCGGTGTACTGGATGGCGACGAAAGTCGCGCCGAGGAGGATCGTCGCCAGCAGGGACAGCCTCAAGCCGATCTGGCTTCCACGCCGCGCGAAAGCCAGCGACAGCGCCATCGTCAAGCTGCTGCAGATCAGGAGGAACGTGTTGAGGCTGATGAGGGGTATGGCGCTTCCAATGATGTCTACCGGCTTCAGGGCGCTCGCGCGGGTCAGCAGGTACGCGCCGATCAGCGAGGAAAAGAACATCACTTCCGAGCCTAGAAACAACCAGACGCCGATTTTACGATTGTCAATGCCTGTGTTGGTGTCGAGGGGCAACGCGTGAGGCTGCGCAGTGGTTTGCTCCATGCTCTCCTTGCTCCATTGGGCTGGGTGAGATCATATTCGGTCTGATGGGGATTGTCAAGCCGAACGTCTGGTGACTGCACCCAAATCGCTTTTGCACCGCAGAGGACGCCGAGAGAATCTATGATTCTCTGCGCTCTCCGCGTCTCTGCGGTGAGATGTGAGGCAGCGCCAGAAAGGCGTATTGAGTTGCGCTTGCTCTCACACTTGGACTATAATACAGATGCAGCAGAGTGGATGGCAGGAGAAGCGCATGGCGCGGGTGATTGCAATCGCCAACCAGAAAGGCGGGGTCGGCAAAACGACGACCTCGGCGAGCCTCGGTGCTGCGCTGGCGGAACGTGGCCGTCGCGTCCTCCTGATCGATCTCGATCCCCAGGCCGCGCTGACAGCCGGTTTCGGTATCGACGCCTACGCGCTGGAAAAGACGATATACGACGCGCTTGTGCATCCTAGCGAGACACCCGTCGCGTCTATTCGCTACAACATCCGGCCCAACCTCGACATCATTCCGTCCAATATCGATCTGGCGGCGGCGGAGATCGAATTGGTGGTGATGATGGGGCGCGAGTTTGTCTTGAAAGAGGCGCTTGATCCGATTCTGCCCGAGTACGAGTACGCCATCATCGACACGCCGCCCAGCCTGGGGCTGCTCACCGTCAACGCGCTGGTGGTGACCAACGAGTTGATCGTGCCGCTGCAGTGCGAATACCTGGCGATGCGCGGTGTGCGCGTGCTGCTCGACACCATCTGGAAAGTCAAGCGCAAGCTGAATCCCGGCCTCGATCTGCTTGGCATCTTGCCCACGATGTACAGCGGCCGCTCCACGCATAATCAGGAAGTGCTGAACGAAGTCCGCAGCATCTTTGGCGACAAAGTCTTCAGCATTGTCATCAACAACAGCGTGCGCTTCGCAGAAGCGCCGGTCGCGCACAAGACGATTCTGGAATACGATAGCCGGCATGTCGGCGCGAAGGCGTATCGCGCCCTGGCGGAGGTGGTGGATGACAAAAAGTAAAGCGTCTCTCAAGGGCAAGGGCATCGATATTTTGCTTGGCGGCGCGACCGACTCCGAGCCGGGCGCACCCGCGCCCAGGCCCGTTGCGCCCTCCGCATCTGCCGCGCCCAACCCATTTGCCGAACCGGCTCCAAGCCCTGCTGCCGAATCCCCGGTTGTGACCGCCGCAGACGCGCTGAGCAGCGAGGCAGCCAGCGGGCAGCCATCCACGTCCGTCACCAGCTCGCTGCCGACTGAAGAATCGATCTGGGGGGCCGACCAGCCGTCTACGATCACCGACAGCGTGCCCGATGTATCTGCGCCCTCGGTGGCCGGTCCGGTGTCCGTGCCTCTGCCTGCCGATCCGACTTTGGTCAAGAAGCCCATTAGCGGAGGTCTCATCATGGACTTTGCATCCGCTCCACCCCCGGAGCCATTCGAGCCGCCGACGGAATTGACCCAGACGGGCCTGCAAGTTGCGGGTGTCAGCCAGCCCAAGATGGTCGCGCCGGAGAGCGATGTCTTGCGCCGCATTGGCGAGGAACGCATTCAGGCCCTTTTTAAGCGCATCGACGACTTATACGCTCAACTGGCTGGGGGGGGCATCTCGGATAACACTCATACCAGTGCGGCGCTGCTCTATCTGCGCCGGGCGCGCGACAAGATCATGGAAGACCCGCGCCAGTTCGATGAAGCCGAGTATCTGGTGAACGTGGCCCAATACACGGTCACGCGCGATGTGCAAGTGCAGCGTTGGTCATATACCTACGGCATCGTGATTTTGATCTACGGCCTGATATGGTTCGGCGTGTTCTCCGCCGGGCTGATCCTCGACCAGCCGCTGCTGAGCTGGCTGCGAACGGTGGTCAGCGTGCCCGCGACGGCTACCCGCATGGCCGATCTGTTCCCGGCGTATGGGACGGTGTTCGCCGGAGGCATCGGCGGCATCCTGAGCCTGCTGTACAGCCTGTTCAAGCACATCGCTAAAGATCGCGACTTCGATCGCCAGTTCATGATGTGGTACATCCTGCAGCCGTTCTTGGGTCTGATCATGGGCTACATCGTCCACCTGTTCCTGGTCGGCATTATCTTCCAGGCGATGAGTGCGAATAGCGACGTGTTCAAGTTCATCGGCGCGCTCGTCGCGATTGCGGCTGCCTTCCGGCCGCACTACGTGTATGGCTGGTTGGAGTGGTTGCTGAAGTCGGTTCGACCGGGCGGGCGTGAGGGCACGGAAGAGGATCAGGCGAAAGAGACAGCCTCGTCGCAAGCGGTGAGTCTCGTGCCGCCGCCGACTCCGCCGTCGGAGCCGGCGGGTGTGGGGTAGAAACGAAGTGACCGGCACTCCGAAGGCCCCCGCAGCGGAGCGAAGGGGGTGGGAGTGCCGGTCACTTTTTGTTATCCGTTCTTCACCCGTTCGATCTTCGCGCCGAGTGATCGCAGCTTGTCCTCGATGTGCTCGTAGCCGCGATCAATCTGGCCGATGTTGCGAATGACGCTGGTGCCCTTGGCGCATAGCGCGGCGATTAAGAGCGCCATGCCGGCGCGAATATCGGGACTTGCCACGCCGCCCGCTTCGGGATGCAGCCAGCTCGGCCCCTGGACGATGCAGCGGTGCGGATCGCACAAGATGATCCGCGCGCCCATGCCGATCAGCCGATCGACGAAATACAACCGGCTCTCGAACATCTTCTCGTGAAACAGCACCGTGCCCGCCGCTTGCGTGGCGATGATGATGGCCGGGCTCATCATATCGGCGGGGAAGGCCGGCCACGGCCCGTCGTCGATCTTGGGGATCGCGTCGCCGAAATCGGGCACGACGGTCAACGACTGGCCGTGCGCGACGAACACATCCGGCCCGCGCGCTTCGAAACGCACGCCCAGGCGGTCGAACATCAGCCGGATCATGCCCAGGTGCTCCGGCGCGGCATCTTTGATGAGCAACTCCCCATCGGTGACGGCAGTCAGGCCGATGTACGAACCGATCTCCAGATAGTCCGGCCCGATCGTGTGTTCACCCCCGCTCAGCGCTTCGACGCCGTGAATCGTCAGCGTGTTGCTGCCGATGCCCTCAATACGTGCGCCCATCCGATTGAGCAGATGGCACACTTCCTGCACGTGCGGCTCGGAGGCCGCGTTGCGCAGGATCGTCGTGCCACGCGCCAGGCTGGCGGCCATGATGGCGTTCTCGGTGCCGGTGACGCTGGCCTCGTCGAGCAGGATGTCCGTGCCGGTCAGGCGTTCCGCGTGCAGGCGGAATTGTCCATTCACTTCCACGTGTGCGCCGAGCGCGGCGAGGGCCAGAAAATGCGTGTCGAGCCGGCGTCGCCCGATGATGTCGCCGCCGGGCGGCGGCAGTTCGACGGTGTGCAGGCGCGCGAGCATCGGCCCGGCCAGCAGGATCGATGCGCGAATATCGCGGCACAGATCGGCGTTGAGCCTGGCCTTGTGCAGGTTCGCGGCGCGAATGCTGATCGTGTGCCCGCCCTCCTGCTCGGAAATGTCTGCGCCGAGATCGCAAACCAGTTTCAGCATGGTTCTGACATCGCGAATGCGGGGGACGTTGCGCAGCGTGACGGGTTGATCGGTGAGGAGCGAGGCCGCAATCAAGGGCAGTGCGGCGTTCTTGTTGCCGCTGGGGGTGATGGTTCCGCCGATGGGGGTGCCGCCCTCGATGATGAATTGTTCCATTATGTGGTGCGTTCCTCGATATTGCGTTCCTCGATGTGTTGATGCGATACTACCACAAGGGGGATAGGCCCGCAAACCGGCGAACCCATGAATGACCTACGGATGCCATCCGCTGCCATCCGTTTGTCCGTTTCTCATCTCCTGGTTGCCAGTGTGGCTTGCGGCACGTGCCGGATGCATCCGCTGCCATCCGTTTGTCCGTTTCTCATCCGCTGATGACGTCCGTTTGTGGTAAAATTGGCATCTGTGGCTGATGTCACACAAGAGCCGCCGATTGGTCTTGTAAGTCACCCCGGATAACACAGCGGCGCGGGGATTATTCTGACATCAGGGTAACCTGTGGTGCACTCAGAGGAGAGTATGGCGAGCGAAAAGGAAAAATCGTCAACCGCATACGATGCCAGTCAGATTCAGGTGCTGGAAGGGCTGGAGGCGGTGCGCCGCCGGCCAGGCATGTACATCGGCTCGACTGACGTGCGCGGCTTGCATCACCTGGTCTACGAAGTGGTGGACAACGCCATCGACGAGGCGCTGGCCGGTGCGTGTGATCACATTGAGGTGACGATCCATACAGACCTGAGCGTATCGGTGCGCGACAATGGGCGCGGCATCCCGGTTGGCCCGCACCCGACGCAGAAGGATGCGCACGGCAAGCCGATGGACGCATTGGAAGTCGTCATGACCATCCTGCACGCCGGCGGCAAGTTCGGCGGCGAGGGCTACAAGGTCGCGTCCGGCCTGCACGGCGTGGGCGTCAGCGCGGTCAATGCCCTGAGCGAGTGGATAGAGACGACCGTCCGCCGTGACGGCAAGGTCTACCAGCAGCGCTACGAGTTGGGCCGGCCCAAATCGAAGGTCGAGCCGGTCGGGCGCATCCTGAAAGATGATCCGTGGCAACACGGCACGCTTCAGCGCTTCATGCCCGATACGGGGATCTTCAAGGAAGGGATCGACTACAAGTTCGAGAACCTGGCACAGCGCTTCCGCGAGATGGCTTTCCTTACCAAGCGGCTGACCATTACTTTCCGCGACGAGCGTGACGGCCATGAGATGTCGTTCTACTTCGAAGGCGGCGTGCGATCGTTCGTGCGTTACCTCAACAAGAACCGCACGGTTCTGCACGATCCGGTTCACCTCGAGAAGCAAGTCAACGGCACGGCGGTCGAGGTGGCGATCCAGTACACGGATGGCTACACTGAATCGGTGTTCGCCTTTGCCAACAACATCAACACGGTCGATGGCGGCACGCACCTCACCGGATTCCGCTCGGCGCTGACGCGCACGTTGAACGACTACGCGCGCAAGGCCGGCCTGCTGAAGGATGCCGATCCGAACTTCACCGGCGAAGACGTGCGTGAAGGCCTGACGGCGATCATCAGCGTCAAGCTGCAAGACCCGCAATTCGAGTCGCAGACGAAGGCCAAGCTGGGCAATGCCGACGTGAAGGGGCACGTCGAGTCGGTGGTGGTCGAAGCCTTCGGCCAGTTTCTCGAAGAGAATCCGCGCGAAGCCAAGCAGATCGTTCAGAAATGCCTGACCTCGTCGCGGGCGCGCGAGGCCGCACGGCAGGCGCGTGATCTGGTCATTCGCAAGTCGGCGCTCGAATCGCTGACCCTGCCAGGCAAGCTCGCCGACTGCTCCGAGCGCGATCCGGAGAAGTGCGAGATTTATATCGTCGAAGGTGACTCGGCAGGCGGCTCGGCCAAGCAAGGGCGCGACCGGCACTTTCAGGCGGTGCTGCCGTTGCGCGGCAAGATCCTCAACACCGAACGCGCGCGCATGGATAAGATTCTGGCGAACAACGAAGTCAAGTCGCTGATCAGCGCGCTCGGTTGCGGCATCGGCGAGCAGTTCGACATCGGCGGGCTGCGCTATCACCGTGTCATCATCATGACCGATGCCGACGTGGACGGCAGTCACATCCGCACGCTGCTGTTGACGTTCTTCTTCCGCTTCATGATCTCGCTGATCGAGGCTGGGCATCTCTTCATCGCCCAGCCGCCGCTGTATCGCATCGAGGTGAAGAAGGGCGAGAAGGACGTGGTGTACGCTTATTCCGATCCGGAGCGCGAGGGTCTGTACGTCCAACTGCGCAAGAAGGGACTCGATCCTTCGGACGACCGGCAGATGGTGACGCAGCGCTACAAGGGCCTGGGCGAGATGAGCGCCGAACAGTTATGGGAAACGACGATGAACCCGGAGAATCGAACGCTGCTCCAGGTGACGATCGAGGATGCGGCGGCGGCCGATAAGACCTTCGACATGCTCATGGGTGACGAGGTTCCCCCACGCAAGCGCTTCATCCAAACGCACGCTAAGGAAGTCCGCAACCTCGATATCTAAGTTGGCCCGCCCGACAGGCTCTCTCGACGAATCGCCCGGCGCACGTGTTCGTGCCGGGCGATTGTATTCAATGGGTTCGAGCGCCCGGCGGGTCTGCCCGCTGAGGTAAGATTTATCGATATGTCTCTTCGACCCGCTTCTATCCCGATCGGTCCCACGCTTCGTTTCAATTTCCGCCAACTCTACGCCGACATCTTCTGGTACGGTCTCCTGGCCGGCAGCACCGTCTTGTTTCTGCCGATCTTCGCCACCCGTCTCGGCGCGACCAGTTTCCAGATCGGCTTGCTGACAGCCGGCCCCGCCGTCTTGAACTTGCTCGTCTCGCTGCCGATGGGCCACTGGCTGGAAGACCGGCCGATCATTCGGGCGACGTTTCAAGCGGCGATCTGGGCGCGCATCGGCTACGTTGCTCTGGTCGTCCTGCCGTGGTTGTGGCCGGCGACCCGGCTGGTCGATGTGCTGCTGGTGTTGACGATCGCGATGTCGCTGCCCGGCTCGCTGGTCGCGATCAGCTTCAATTCGATGTTCGCCACCGTCGTCCCGCCGGAGTGGCGCGGCCACGTCGTCGGGCGACGCACCGCGCTGATCGCCATCAGCCAGACGGCGACCTCGCTCGTGTGCGGACGGTTGCTGGATTGGATCGATTCTCCGTTGAGCTATCAGATTGTCTTCGGTATCGGCGTCGTTGGCGCGGCGATGAGTGCGTATTATCTGGGACGGATCAAAGCAAGCCACGCCGATACGCCGGCACGTAGCGAGCCGCAGGCTGCCGTCCGCACTCCAGACCCTCTGTCTGACTCCCGTTCTAGCAAAGGCAAGTCGCTGCTTCGCCCTGACCTGTTGCTCGGATCGTTTGGGCCATTCATGCTGGCCTACCTGTTCTTCTACGTGGCGCAGTTCATGCCGATTCCGCTCTTTCCACTGGCCGCCGTGCGCGAGCTGCACCTGACCGACGGCCAGATCAGCCTGGGGAGTGTGTTGTTTTACGCGCTGATGCTGCCGGCCGCGATGCGGCTGGATCGCGCCACCCGGCGGCAGGGGCATCGGCGCGTGCTCATCATCAGCGCGGCGCTATACATGGTTTATCCACTGCTCGTCGGTCTGGCCGGTGACGTGACGATGTACTGGGCGGCCTCGCTGCTTGGCGGAGGTGTGACAGGGTACCTGCTGGGCGCGTTGACGAACCGTCTGATGGAACAAGTGCCCGCCGATGATCGACCTGCGCACATGGCGCTGCATAACATCGTTCTGAATCTGGGCGTCCTCGGCGGGTCGATGCTCGGCCCGGCGCTCGGCGACTGGCTCGGCCTGCGTTCGGCGCTTCTGATCGGCGCAGGATTGCGCCTGCTGAGCGGCGTGCTGTTTGCTCTACTCGGATGAGCCGTGCGGGATGACTTGACGCCGGTCGCACGCGCTCGAAGCGCATCTTAATCGACGAAAGCGTGTTGTCTCTAAGAGGTTGTCTGAAAAGCCTGGGCGCACCGGCTTCAGCCGGTCAAAATGCCGACTAACCCCACTCCGCTTCGCTGCGGGGGCAAGTGAGTCGGCGATCCGGCTGCAATCCTCCTGCTTTTCAGACAGGCTCTAAGGGAATCGACCACGGAGACGCGGAGGCACACAGTTGTTTAACATGCGAGGCTCCGTGCCTCCGTGTCTCCGTGGTTTCTCATCGCCTGTCGGGTTCCGGCTCGTCCGGATCAGGAGGGAGCATGTCGAAGAAGAAACATCGTTCTGATCGTCAACCCGACCGGCCGGCGGATCGCCCTCTGGCCGGCCCGCTCATCAAAGGATTGCAGGAAGTCGAGGCCTTGTCCAAGCGCAAGCGTTGGGATGAAGTCATCGACCGGCTGGAGTCGCTCAATCGGCGTTATCCGAATCGGCCCGAAGTGCTGACGGAACTGGTGAATGCCTACCTCGACACCGGGGATATGCGGGGTTACCTGCGCGCCTGCGAGAACCTCAGCCGGGTCGTGCCGAATGATCCCGATGTCATGCTGTCTTTAGCCGGCGGGTATATGACGCTGGTTCGCCCGGCGCTGGCCGTGCAGACCTTGCGCCGTTTCTTGGAACGTTGGCCCCATCATCCTCGTGCGGATGAGGTGCGCAAAACACTGGCCGAGATGGAACCCGTGTTCGGCAAGATGCTGGAAGACCTGGGTGCTTCCGGCGAAGAGGGCATCAACCTCGCGCTGCAACACGAGACGGTGCAGTCTTATCTCGACCAGGGCCGCTATCAAGAAGCGCGTCAGGAGGCCGAAGCCCTTCTGCGCCGCCATCCCCATTTTGCGCCTGCGCTCAACAACATCAGCCAATCCTACTTCGCCGAAGGCAAACTCGAGCCGGCCATTGCCGCATCGCGGCGCGTACTGGAGTTTGCCCCCGACAATGTTCACGCATTATCCAATCTGGCGCGCTTCCTTGTCTTGAATGGCCGCGCGGATGAGGCCGGGCCGTTCGCCGAGCGACTGAAGGCCAGCACCGCCAAAGCCGCCGATGTCTGGTACAAGAAGGCCGAGGCGCTCAGCGTCATCGGCGATGATCAAGGCGTGCTGGATATCCTACGATTGGCGGAACAGAAAGACGCCGGGTCGGTGTCTGAGGCCAACGCCATGCTCTATCACCTGGCTGCCGTCGCGGCGCTGCGGCTGGGCCGAGAGGACGAAGCGCGCAAGCACTGGCGCAAGGCGCTGAAGTTGAACCCTAACCTCGAACTGGCACAGGCGAACCTGGACGATCTACGCAAGCCGGTCGGTGAGCGTCATGCGCCGTGGGCCTTTGCTCTGGAGAATTGGGTGCCCCGGCAGGCCATCGAAGATATGGCCGTGCAGATTGAGGCGGTGGCTCGCCGGGACGATGAGGACGAGGCGCTGGCGCAGGCCGCGCGGCGCTACTTGCGCAAGCATCCTGAAGTGATTGGACTTGCGCCGATCTTGCTCGATCGCGGCGATCCGCACGCGCGCGAATTTGCGCTGCACCTGGTGTTGACAGCGAATACGCCGGAGCTGCTGGCAGCGGCGTGCGACTTCGCGCTTGGACAGCGCGGCCCCGACTCGATGCGAATGCAAGCGGCGCACGCCGTGAGTGGCGCTGGACTGTTACCGGCAGGACTGACGCGCCTATGGGTCGGAGGCGAATGGCGCGATTTGATGCTCATGGGTTTCGAGTTGCACGGCGAGCCGCTGGCGCAGCATCAACCTCAGGTGGAATCCTTGCTCGGGGATGCTATCGCGGCCTTGCATCGCGAAGACTCGGCGACGGCGGAGCGCCTGCTCAAGCAGGCACTGCAGGTCGAGCCGGACAAGCCCGATATTCTAAACAACCTGGCAGTGGCCTATGAGCAACAGGGTCGCACCGAAGAGGCACACGCGCTCCTGCGACAGGTCTTCGAGCGTCACCCGGACTATCTCTTCGCCCGCACCGGCATGGTGCGCGTGTTGGTGAGGCAGGGCGAAGTTCAGCAGGCTAAGGCGCTGATGGAGCCGGTCATGTCGCAGCAGCGCTTCCATTTCAGCGAGTTCTCCAGCCTGTGCAGCGCGCAGATCGAGATCCTTTTGGCCGAGAACGGCTACGCAGCCGCCCGGTCATGGCTGGACATGTGGGCCGATGCCAATCCAGACGATCCTCTGCTGGCGTATTATCGCCAGCGCGTGGGTCAACCCGGCCGGCCGAGGCGATTGTTTGGTCGATGATGAACCTCTTGGGCCGGAAGCCTGCTCTCCGCGACCGGTGGTATAATCACGTGCAATCTACCGAGGAGAGGGAAGGATGAAGACACGCAACCACGAAATTCGTCGCCGCCGGGCGCGCCGGCTGAAGACCTGGAACCTGAAAGAGCGCCTGCAGGCGACCGCTGACAACAGACAAAAGGCGAAGATCATCGAGAAGCTCCGCCGCGTCAATCCGTACCTGCACGATCAGAAGTAAGCCCATGACACGCTAATGCCGCTCGTTTTGAGCGGCTTTTCGTTCCCCCGACTACCTCCATGAGCACATCACCGACCATTGAAACCTCCCACCTCCGTAAAGAGTACAACCGTAAAGTCGCCGTGGCCGATCTGACCCTGAGCGTGGCGCGGGGTGAGGTGTTTGGCTTCCTCGGCCCGAACGGCGCAGGCAAGACGACTTCGATCAAGATGCTGCTGGGCCTCGTCGCGCCGACGAACGGTGAGGGACGCCTGCTCGGCAAGCCGATCGGCGATCACGCGATCCGAGCGCGGGTCGGTTTCCTGCCGGAAAACTTCCGTTTCCACGACTGGCTGACTGCCGACGAGTTTCTGCGCGTGCATGGCCGGCTGTATGGTATGCGCGAAGCCGATTGCCGGCAACGCGCGCCCGAATTACTGGAGCGCGTCGGCCTGGCCGAACATGCCCGGAAGCAATTGCGTGCTTACTCGAAGGGCATGAAGCAGCGCGTGGGGCTGGCGATGGCGATGCTCAATCGGCCCGAGGTGGTTTTCCTCGACGAACCAACGTCCGGCCTGGATCCCGTAGGTCGCCGCATGGTACGCGACGTGATCCGCGAACTGCGCGAACAAGGCACGACGGTGTTCCTCAATTCGCACCTGCTATCGGAAGTGGAGGTCACGTGTGATCGGGTGGCCTTCGTCAAGAATGGCGTGGTCGTGAAGATGGCCTCGCTACGATCGCTCGTCGATGGGACGGCAACGGTCGATTTACGCGTCGATAAGGTCACGCCTGAATTACTCGAAGCGCTCAAGCAGATGGGAAGCGATGTTCGCGCCGACGCCGATCGCATCAACCTGAGCATCGATTCTGACGAGACCTTGCCCGCGATCGCACAACTGGTGGTCGAGCAGGGTCGATCGCTGTATGCGATGACGCCGCAGCACGTCTCGCTGGAAGACCTGTTCCTGCAAATTGTCGGCACGGAGGGCAGCCTATGACCGGCGTGTGGACGATCGCGCGGTTGACCTTCGACAGCGCGGCGCGACGCCGCGTGCTGTGGGCGCTGCTGCTGTTAGGCGGTGCGTTCCTGGGCCTGTACTTGTTGGGCCTGCTGGCCTTGCGCAGTGGAATCGAAACCGCTCGCAGCGTCATAGGCAACACTCTCACCGCCGAAGATCAGCGCATCTTCGAGGTCGGCCTGAACTTCGTCTTGATGGCCGGGCTGTATGCGGCGAATTTTCTGATCGTGATGATGACGGTGCTGATCTCGATCGACACGCTGGCCGGCGAGATCAACAACGAGACGATCCAATCCATCGCCGTCAAGCCTGTGCGCCGTACCGAGATCGTACTGGGCAAGTGGTTGGGTTTTGCCGCGATACTGGCCGTATACATCCTGCTGATCGCCGGGGGGGCGATGATGCTGGTGCGGTTGGTCCTCGGCTACGTCGCGCCGAACCCTCTGGCCGGCATCGGCATCATGTATCTGGAATCGCTGATGTTGTTGGGCCTGACGTTCCTGTTCGGCACGCGCCTGTCGATGCTGGCCTGTGGCGCGGTCGTCTTCGGCTTGCACGGCGTGGCCTTCGTCGGTGGGTGGGTGGGCCAGTTCGGATCGATGTTGTTCAGCGAGGGCGCGCGCAACGTCGGCAAAGCCAGCCAGTTGATCCTGCCCACTGAAGGGTTGTGGCGCTATGCAGCGGCGCGGATGCAGCCCTCTTTTGCCGGCCTGCCACGCTTCGCCTCGCCGTTCTCCGGCGGCGGCGCACCCAGCAGCGACATCATCGGATACGCAGTCGTGTTTGGCGCGGTGGCGCTGGCCCTGGCGGTCTGGCAATTCAACCGGCGCGATCTGTGATGGCGAATCATTCGCATCCTGCCACGGGGGACTCATGAACGAGAAGCGCGAAATCTTCGGCTGGTCGATGTACGACTGGGCCAACTCGGCCTTCTCGACGACGGTGATCACCGCCTTCTTGGGCCGTTACCTGGCCGGTCTGATCAACGCACAAGTGGGCGTCGAGAAAGCGGGCGTCTTCTATCTGCTCGGGATTCCGATTGTCGCGGAGTCGTTCTTCACCTACTGCGTGTCCGTGTCGGTGCTGCTGCAAGTCTTCTTTCTGCCCATCCTCGGCGCGATCGCAGACTACTCGCGCTTGAAGAAGCGCATGTTGATGTTGTTCGCCACCGTCGGTGCGCTTCTGACGATCGCGCTGTTCTTCATCGAGGGTAACCTGTACGTGCTGGGCGGCTTGCTGTTCATCGTCGCCAACCTGGCGTTCGGCGCGTCGGTCGTGTTTTACAATGCCTTCCTGCCGCAGATCGCCAGCCCGGATCAACGCGATCGCGTGTCGTCGTTCGGATGGGCGCTGGGCTACCTGGGCGGCGGGCTGTTGTTGCTGCTGAACCTGGTGTTGTTCCTGCTGGCTCCATCGATCGGGCTGAACCGCGCGCTGGCCGCCCGCATCTCCATCGCGTCGGCCGGGGTGTGGTGGCTGGTCTTCGGGCTGTTCGCCTTCAGCCGGTTGCGCGAGCGCGGCGCGCAGCGCGCACTGCCGCCTGGCGCGAATTACGTGGGCGTCGGCTTCAAGCAATTGTCCGCCACGCTGCGCGAAATCCGAAAGTATCCCACGACCCTGCGCTACCTGCTGGCCTATCTCATCTACAACGACGGCATCCAGACGGTGATTGTGGTGTCCACCCTGTTTGGCGAAACCGAGTTGAAGATGGCTGACACCGAATTGCTGCTATTGTTGCTGATGGTGCAGGGCGTGGCCTTCCTCGGCGCGCTGTTGTTTGGGCGTATCGCCGGCAGACTGGGGACGAAGCGGGCAATTATCTTCAGCCTGCTGATCTGGTCGGCGGTGAGCGTCTGGGCGCAGGTGAGTCTTCAGAGCAAGACGGAGTTTTGGCTGCTGGGCGCGGTGGTGGCGCTGGTGCTGGGCGGCAGCCAGGCGCTCAGCCGATCGCTGTTCTCGCAGATGATCCCGCGCGAGAAAGAGGCCGAGTTCTTCTCATTTTACGAAATCAGCGATCGCGGCACAGCGTGGACAGGCACGGCACTGTTCGGCCTGGTGTATCAACTCACCGGCAGTATGCGCACGGCCGTCTTCTCGTTGATCGTATTGTTCGTCAGTGGGTTGATCGTGCTGACGACGGTGAATGTTCGACGGGCCGTGCGCGAGAGTGGCAACGACGAAACTGCCATCGAGTCTGCGCCGGCAGCGGCTTAGCCTGATATTGCATTACCCTTGAAAAACTATCACGACCGCGAAGATTTCGAACCACGGATGTCCAGATAATTACTGCAAAACATCCGTGTAATCCGTGTCATCCGTGGTCAACCGTCTGGTTGCGGTAGGAGACCGCGCTATGAGCGAGTCTTCTTATTCGATTACCGTTGATGAGGCGACCTTTCAGACTGAGGTCATTGAGCGCTCGAAGAAGACCCCGGTTTTGGTCGATTTCTGGGCTTCGTGGTGCATGCCGTGCCGCACGCTCAGCCCGACCCTCGATCGCGTCGCTGCCGATAGCGACGGCGCGTTCGTATTGGCGAAGGTGAACACCGACGAAAATCCGAACCTGGCTGCGCGCTACAATATCCAGAGCATCCCGGCGGTCAAGATGTTTCGCAACGGTCGTGTCGGCGATGAGTTCGTCGGCGTGCGATCGGAGCGCGATGTCCGCAATTTCGTCAAAGCCTTCGCGCCGTCGCCGATCGACCGATGGTTGATGGAAGCGCAGTCGCTGGTGTATGGTGAGCGGTGGAACGAAGCCGAGGCGACCTATAAGCGCATTCTCGATGCCAGGCCAAAGCATCCGCAGGCGGCGATCGAACTGGGGCGAATGTACATCGCGATAGGGAAGGGGGCCGAGGCTGAGGCGGCATTGCGCGAAGTGCCGACGAGTGCGCCCGAATACGCAACGGTCGAAGCGCTGCTGCCGATAGCTCACCTGATCGAGCACGCGCGGAATGGCGCAGGTGAAGGCCTGGAGGCGGTGTACGCCGAGGCGGGCCGGTTGGTGGCAGAGCGGCGCATCCACGCTGCGATCGAACTGCTGCTCAACCTGCTGCGGAAGAATCGAAACTATCGTGACGGCGAAGGCAAGCGAGCCGTGCTGGCGCTCATCGAATACCTGGGCGACGATCCCGCCGCGAAAGAGTATCGCCGCCAGTTGGCGAGTGTGTTGTTCTAGTTCCCTATTACTGCCCCAGAAAATACGGCGCGACTTCAAGCAGCAACTGTGGATGTGATTTCAGGACGATGAAGAAGATGCCTTTCAACGACATCTTTTCTGCGTCCAGTTTCGATGCCTCTGTGATCATCCGGTTGAGTTTGGCGTCCGGTATTTTGAGCACGGCTTGACGGATGCGGAACAGGCGACGATAGGTCTTCCCGAACGCGGCATCCCAGCGTTGCTCGTATTTCTTCAGGCGCTTCGCTGAAGTGTCACCCGCCTTGATCGCCTCAACGGCGACCTCTGCCGCGAAGAGTCCGCCGCACATGCTGTTGGTGATGCCGCCCGCGGTCAGCGGATCGCTTTGATGCGCCGCGTCGCCAACGACCATGTAGCCACCGGTTGCCATCTCCGGCAGCACGTCGGTGACCGGAATGCCGCCGACGACTTGCGCCAGGATCGACTTGCCGGGAAAGCGCGCGGCGATAAACTCGTTGAGGTACTGGATCGCCGTCTTCGTCTCCTTCGGATCGGTCCAGATCACGATGCCAATATTGGCTTGCCGATCGCCTTTGGGAAACACCCAGCCGTAACCGCCCGGCGCGATCGACCAACCGATGTGATACTGGCAGATGTGCGGATCGATATCGATGCCGGTCATCAGATACTGCGCTGCCGAGTAGTAGTTCTTCAATTGCGGAATCGACTTCAGCCCGGCCCAGCGCGGCGTCTGCGATTCGGTGCCGTCCGCGCCGATGACGATCGTCGCCTGCACTTCGCGCGGCTCGCCCTGCACAACCATCTTCACACCCTCGACGCCCTGACCGTTCCGAATCAGGCCGGTCGCCCGCGCTTTGACGACGACCTCCGCGCCGGCCCCGGCCGCCGAATGCGCCAGCTCGCGATCGAAAATCTTGCGTTCAAGGATGACCGTGTCTTCTTCGGGCGGCACGCTGATACAGTCGCCTTCCGCGTTGTACACACTGTAGCGATGAACCTCGGCGCAGATCCACTTGGGATCGAGCGGGATAAACTCCTCGACGGATGGGCGGCCCGCCGCTTCGCCGCAGCGCACCGGCGATCCGATCTCCTGCCGTTTCTCGATCAACAGCGTGGAGAGTCCGGCTTGCGCGGTGGTGCGCGCGGCGATCGATCCGGCCGGGCCGGCGCCGATCACGACGACATCGTAAGCATTTTTCATGCCTTCACCTCCGCCAGCGAGAGTGCACCGGTCGGGCAGGCAGGAATGCAGCGTTTACAAACCGTGCACGCCTGTGTATCGATGATCAGCGTGGCATCGTGAAGTGTGATGCAGTCGGGTGGACACACGGCTACACATGCGCCGCAGTAGGAGCAGTGATCGTAATCGACGACGACGATGAAGTCTGTGTTCTGAGGACCCATATCGATCTCCCGATTGTCCGATAAATTGTGCTATGGTGTTGTGGGTCGATCCAAACGGGAAGAGTCGCGCAGATTATAGCCAGCAGGCGTAGTGTCTGTCAACGGTCTTCTGGCGGATAACCCGCAGGTTGCGCACGTTGCGCTTGCAAGGAGTTCGCGGGCGGGGAAAGAACAGCCCCGGCCACGGGCCGGGGCTGTTTGGAGCCTATCCGAAAACCTCGGAACGCGGACTTCAGTCCGCGCAGGCTAAAGCCTGCGATCCAGTTTTTGGATAGGTTCTTAGTCGCGCAGATAATCACGCAGCTTGCGCGAATGGGTGGGGTGTCGCAAGCGCGACAGCGCCTGTGCCTCGATCTGCCGCACGCGCTCGCGCGTGACGCCCAGCTTCTTGCCCACTTCCTCCAGCGTGTACGATTGCCCATCCAGCAAGCCGTAGCGCAGTTGCAGAATGCGCACCTCGCGCGGCGGCAGCGTCGACAGGATGTCCTGAATCTGCTTCTTCAGCAGGTTGTGCGTCACCACCTCCGCCGGCTGCACCGAGTCCTCGTCTTCGATGAAGTCTCCCAGCACCGAGTCCTCGTCTTCGTCGGTGGGCGTCTCCAGCGAGATGGGCCGTCGGGCCACCTGGATCATCTGCTCGGCCTTCTTCACCGGAATCTCCAGTGCATCCGCCAGTTCTTCCGGCGTAGGATCGCGGCCCAGCTCCTGCGTCAATTGATGACTGACGCGGATCAGTTTGTTGATCTGGTCACCCATGTGTACCGGCACGCGGATCGTGCGTCCCTGGTCGGCAATGGCGCGGGTGACCGCCTGTCGAATCCACCACGTGGCATACGTGCTGAACTTGTGCCCGCGCCGATAGTCGAACTTGCGCGCGGCGCGAATCAGGCCGATGTTGCCTTCCTGGATCAAGTCGAGAAACGGCACGCCACGCCCGATGTATTTCTTGGCGATGCTGATCACCAGGCGCGAGTTTGCCGTGATGAGATGTTCGCGGGCCGCCCGGCCGTCGCGGATATGCTCTTCCAGCTCGCGGCGCCTCTTCGGATCGATGCCGTTGGAGGCTAGGCGCTTGACAGCAGACATGCCGCGCTCGATGCGCTTTGCCAGCGCCACTTCCTCTGCAGCGGTCAGCAGCGGGATGTGCCCGATCTCTTTGAGGTATAGCCCGACAGTGTCGTCCGTCTCGATCGCCGCGATAGTGCCTTCGTCCAGCGCGTCGATCATTTCCTCTTCTTCGGGGCCTTCTTCTTCCGGCGCTTCGCCCAGCTCGATGCCGTTCTCGACCAGTGTGGCGATGACTTCCTCGAGCTGATCGATGTTGGTTTCGGCCTCCGGGAAGGTTTCCAGCACCTCATCGTACGTGACGTAGCCGCGTTCGCGGCCAATAGTCAGCAGATGTTCTTCGGCTGCCGTGGTGAGGGGGTCTTCGATTACCGGTGCGACCGGCGCCACTACTTTCCTCGTTCGCGTTGCCACTTTCTCCACTCAATCGACAAACAAAGAGCACACGTGACGCTGGGAGCGCGCACATTGTGCTCTCGGAAGTCTCCCAAATACTGTTGGTGTGCTGTTAACCAACTATTAGCATACTACAACAGGAGCACTTGCATTGTCAAGCACAGAATGCGCGAAACGGCTTCTCCAGACTCGGTTTTGCCCGCTTAACCTCTGCTAACTGCTCACAAACAATAGCGTGCGCACCGCTCGGAGTTAAGGCTCCGGGAATAGAACATGGGTTCTCGATATGCCATTAGACCTCCCGCTCGGCGCCATCCCGTAAGGCCGGGTGCCGGGGGTGAGGTAAACCCAATTCGGCGGCATGCTCGTTGCGGTAGAACTGTATCGCACTTCCTCAACAAATGGCAACCCAGATAAGCCGCATTGGTTACGGCCCATTCGATGCGATTGCCCTGTTGAAGAAGCGTGTCACTTGACTTGTATCACGGATGGATTACAATGCGACCGTTGCCTGTATGACCCATTGCGCTCGCAAGCCCACTCGTGCCCGTACCTACGGGCGTTTTTTTCCGCGTTAGCATCCATTCGTTTATCCCACTTTTGGAGTGAAAGGATGATCGGACTTCAGTTGACCTCTTTTGAGAGCGTGGCGATTTGGATCGTGCTCGGCATCGCCATTCTCGGCCTGTTGTACGCCATATTCCTGCGGAGCCAGATTCTGCGGGAAGACAAAGGGACGGAGAAGATGCAGCAGGTGTGGGGCGCTATTCGCGAGGGGGCGGATACCTATCTTCGACGCCAATTGCGCTCGATTCTGCCGCTGATTGCCGTTCTGACAGTGGCCTTGTTCCTCTCGGTGTACATTGTGCCGCCAACGCCTGAAGCGCGTGAATGGCACTGTACAGTGGTGCAGGGCGTCGATGCACAAAACGAGGAGGCCGTGAGAGCGTGTGTCGACAACCTGACGGCGGAGAATAGCCCTCAGTTGTATCAGCAGGTGCAATTGCTCATCGGGTTGGCACGCGCCGTGGCTTTCATGATGGGCGCTAGTTTCTCGTTGAGCGTGGGCCAGATCGGCATGCGGATGGCGGTGCAGGGCAATGTCCGCGTGGCCTCTGCCGCGCGCCGATCGTTCGGCGACGCGCTGCGCATCGCGTATCGCACCGGAACGATCACCGGTATGTTGACCGATGGGCTGGGCTTGCTTGGCGGCACGCTCATTTTCATCGCCATGGGTAAGGCCGCGCCGGATGCGCTGCTGGGCTTCGGCTTCGGCGGGACCTTGCTGGCGCTCTTCATGCGCGTGGGCGGCGGCATCTTCACGAAGGCGGCAGACGTTGGCGCCGACCTGGTGGGCAAGGTCGAAGCCGGCATTCCAGAAGATGATCCGCGCAACCCGGCGGTGGTCGCCGATCTGGTCGGTGACAACGTGGGCGATTGCGCCGGTATGGCCGCCGACATCTTCGAGTCGTACGAAGTCACTATCGTCTCGGGCTTGATCCTCGGTCTGGCGCTCACCGCAATCACGGGCAGTATCAACTGGATCATCTATCCTCTGTTGGTGCGCGGCATCGGTGTCGTGTCGTCGATCATCGGCACGTATTTGGTGCGCGGCGGACCAGGCAAGTCCGGCGACGCGATGCGGGCCATCTTCACCGGCTTCCTGTCCTCGGCGGCGATCTCGGTGGTGCTGTTCGGCGTGGTGGGCTTCTTCTACATGCAGAATGTGCCCGGCGGCTGGTGGCGGCCCTTCCTGGCGACGACCGTCGGCGTCGCGCTGGCAATCCTGATCGACCGCCTGACTGAGTACTTCACCAGCACGCACAACGCGCCGGTCAAGGGCATCAAGAAGGCGTCCGACACCGGCCCGGCAACCTTGATCCTATCCGGTATCTCGGTCGGCTACGAATCGTCGGTGTGGTCGATCATCGTCATCGCGGCGACGATCGTCGCGTCGATCCTGATCTTCGGCGGCGTCGATCCGAATCACCAAGTGGAGTACATCTTGTACGGTGTGGCGATGACCGGCATCGGCATGTTGACGCTGACCGGCAACAACGTCGCGATGGACTCCTACGGCCCCATCTCGGATAACGCGAATGGCATCGGCGAGATGGCGTGGTCGGGACTGGAAGATGCCGAGACGAAGCAGGCCCAGCGGATCATGGGCGATCTCGATGCGGTGGGCAACACCACTAAGGCGATCACGAAAGGCGTGGCGATCGGCTCGGCCGTCATCGCCGCCGTCTCATTGTTTGGATCGTTCCTGGTGGATGTAAGCCGCGCGCAGGCGATGCTGAATGTCCCACCGGCGCAACAAATCCAGGCGATCGGCATCCGGGTCGATGTCCCGCAGGTGTTCGTAGGGATGTTGATCGGCGGCGCGCTGCCGTGGCTGTTCTCCTCGTTCGCCATCCAGGCGGTGTCGCGCGCGGCGGCGCTGATCGTTCAGGAAGTGCGCCGCCAGTTCAAGATGGGCGTGTTGGAGGGCAAAGTGCCGCCGGACTACCGGCAAGCCGTGTCGATCTCGACGACGGCGGCGCAAAAGGAACTGGTGCCGCTGGCGCTGCTGGGCGTGATCACGCCGATCATCGTCGGCCTGGTGTTGCGGGTCGAGGCGCTCGGCGGCTTCCTGGCGGGCATCATCCTGTCCGGGCAGCTGCTGGCGGTCTTCATGAACAACGCGGGGGGCGCGTGGGACAATGCCAAGAAGTTGATCGAGGACGAGCCGAAAGACCCCACTAAGAATACCGGCAAAGGCTCGGATCGACACAAGGCCAGCGTCGTCGGCGATACCGTCGGCGATCCAATGAAGGACACCGCCGGCCCTGCGCTCAATCCGATGATCAAAGTCGTCAATCTGGTGTCCGTGATCATCGCGCCGATCGTCGTGCAGGTGACAGACCTCGGCATCGGCGGATGGGCGACTGTGGCCGTGCTACTGCTGGCTCTCGTCTGGGCGATTCGCTCCTCGAAACGCGAAGCGCCGACTCCTGTAGCCGCTCAACAGCCGGCGATCGGAAAGTAGCCGGCAACGAAAACCACCCACCGCCGGTCGACCAGGGGTGGGTGGTTTATTTGTGGCGAGGATGCATCGGTCACGGCCCGAATTGGGTCTCCAGACGTGAAGCCCGGCTGGGCGCGTCGAAATATAGGCGCAGACCGACTGCATTGCTGTGGCCGCTACACGCGCCGCCTACGCCGTCGGTTCCGATTCGGGTGAGCACGGTCAACGACAGCACATCGGTTGTGCCGTTGAAGTTCACGGGCGCGAAAGACCCAAACGCTACCGTAACCTCTTTAGCACTGTTCGGATTGCGGGTCAGCCCCTCGATACAGTAGGTCTCGTCGGACGCAACCAGCGCGCCGTTCTTGCGCACTTCAGCCCGCACATCGAAGCGCGTGCCGATGTCGTCGCTGTTTTTCAACCCCAGCCACACATCCAGGTTCGTCAGGGTGGTCAGTGTCCGGCCGGTCAGCGAAGGATCGGCTGTCCAGACGCCGACCTGTTTCCAGGGGTTCCCGCCGTTACGACTGAGGCTGGGCGAATCCTTGAATTTGGGCGTTGTCGCGCTGGGGGCGATGCTATCCAAGAACAACGTTGGCGGGTTGCTGTTAGGGCCTGTGCCGTGCAGGTAGAAGTCGCGCGGTGCCGCAGGATTTGCTTCGGCGACGCTGACATCATCGATGTACCAGCCGGGCGCGCCGGACTGAGACTGGAAAGCGGCGAGTCGCAGTGAGCCCGTCCAGCCAAGCGGTGTGGCCGTGGGCACGACCGGCGTGAAGGTCGGCGGTGGGGTGAAGGTGGCCGGGGCGGGCGCGCCGCGCGGCTGCGCGCCGGGCACGAGCACTTTGTAGATGGGCCACTGCTGGTAAAGCATCTCACCTGCCGGGCTGGTAGGCCGATACAGAAAGTACGCGCCGCTGCTATCATAGGCCCAGCCCAGGAAGATCGTGTTCCAAACCCACTTGTAGGCGTGGGCAACCCGCTGATCGGTCACAGCGTCGAACATCGCCGCATAGGGCCCTCTGGCGAGTGAATCCTTCGGTCCGGGTGGGGTTGGATCGGGCGGGGCCGTTTTAATGTAATATCGACCATCGGGTGAATAGGCCGGTATTCTCCAGCCGTATGAGAATAAGTCACGCGTGAGGATGGTGTGCGGCACATTCGCCAGTTTCGTTTCAACGGCATCAATCGGTCCCCGCGTGGACAAGACATAGGGATAAGCTGGATCGGTGGTCATCAAGTCGTAACCAGACGTCAGACACTCGATAGCGTAAATGTGTGGAGCGCCTGACAGTTCTCGCAATGAGTGGCTATCTTCATAGTAACCGTCAAGCCAGTGCAAACTCCAGCGCGCCATGTCCGAGACACGCAACATTTCGGTGAATGTGACGAGGTGCTCGTCGTCCAGCCAGCAGGCATTTCTGTACTTGTTGCCCAGATCGTACTGCAGGTTGCGCTCAAGATCGATGAGACGAGCCTGACCATTCCAGGCGCTCAGCCACATCCAGCGCCCATCGGGTGAAACCTTTGCCAATAGGGTCTGCTCTTCGGCAGGTACGACAAGTTCCACCTGCCCTTTGACCACATCAAGCCGGTTGTAGTCATAGCCGGGACCTGGCCCCACCCGAACTGTGGCCCCGATCACAATCAGGTAGACCGACATGTAGCCACAGATCAACAAGAAGGCCACCACGCCGACACGGAGCAAGCCTCCCAGCAAGCCCCGGCCACGTTGCCTCAAACTCACCCAGCCGACGAGTCCGAGCAACGCCAGGGATGAGAAGGCAGGCAGGCCAGGATAGTCAGGCGTGCGGGATGGTTGGAGCGCATAGGTCAGTATCGTTGCGTCGGTGTTGCGCGCCGCCTCACCGCCCCCGACATCCCGCAGATAGAATGCCATTGACACTCGATGGCCAACGTAGGCGCTCAAGTCCACCGTCACCGGCGTCCAGGCGGTCACGCTGTCGGTCTGGGTATATACTGGCGTCCAGCTCAGTTCATCATCGGCCGAGACAACGACCAGGCCTGTGCTCCCAGCCGGTGCATCAAACTGATGCCAGAAGGTCAGTATCGGCGTGGTCGATCCGCTCAGGTCGAATTGGCCGATCAGTTTCAGCGCCGACTCCGGCGTGTCGCCGCGCCAACTGAACTGGCCACTGTGGCTGTTCACGGTCGTCGTGACAAAGCCGTTCAGCCCCAGCCACTTGGCTTCGGGCGACTCCATGTCGTCACTGAAAGGCAACGAGTGGATGACTGCCGGCAGCGCATTTCGCAACGCCACATCGTCTATTGCCCATTCGTTGTCGCCGGTGTCCCGGAAACGTAGCGATAGGCCGGTGTTTGCGTAAGCGCCTAAATCGACTGTTGCCTGTGTCCATGCCCCGTCCACATAGGGCAGCGTAGCGAAAACCTCCGTCCAGGTCTGGCCACCATCTGTTGACACCTCAACGGCACCTGCTGCGTTTGGAGTCAGGCGTTGCCAGAAAGTGAGTTGCGCGTGGGTGACGTTGGTCAGGGTGAATGTCCCAGCCAGCGTCAGCGTCGCATCCGGCGCTAAACTAAGCCAGGCATGTGTCGGGCTATGGGAATCGACCTCGCTCCAGGCCCAGCCATTTGCTTCCCAGTGCCGCCAGCCCTCGAAATCATCTTCGAAAGGCACACCAAAGACCGACCGTGGTTGAATACCCTCAACCCGGATGTCATCCACAAGCCAGCGATCGGTCGACGCGGCCGGCAACATGCGGAAACGCAAGCGGATGGGAGCCGAGCCGGGTTGAGTGAAGGGCGTCAAGTCGAGCGCGCGGCGTTCCCAGGTCAGGTCGCCGGTCATTTGCAGACCAATCGCCAGCCAGGTTCCCCCACCATTAGTGGACACTTCAACTCCGGCCAGTGCGCCGGGAGAGAGGGACTGGCGGCTGTTGAAGATCAGCCGCGCCTGACGAGCATTCGTCAAATAGAGCGGAACGGTCAGAGTGAGCGTGATCGGCCGGCCAGGCACAGGCGCGGTAGTTGCGTCGCTGGCCCAGGCTGGCGGGGCCGTGTCG
>DATBWU010000121.1:0-5193 GCA_036514635.1 Anaerolineae bacterium
GCTCTGCGGTGAAAGAAGAACTGGTGATGCTTACACTAACTGACTACGATCGCGCTCTGCTGACCGGCGAACACGGCCCGGCGGCGTGCATGGCGATGTCGATCCTTGCGCGCATGGCCGAGGTGTACGGCGCTGCGGAAATGCTCAGCATCGCGCAGGCGCACAGCGACAGCACGATCTACATGGGCGAAGCGAACCTGGAATTTGCCGAGCGGCTGGCCGCGTGGGGCGCGCGGGTCGCCGTGCCGACGACGCTCAACGTCAGCGGGCTGGACGAGCATCACTGGCAGGAGTGGGACGTGCCGCGCGCCTGGGCCGAGAAGGCACACCGCCAGATGGTTGCGTATCAGAGCATGGGCTGCGTGCCGACCTGGACGTGCGCGCCGTATCAGACCGAGTTCGCGCCGAGGTTCGGGCAGCAGATCGCGTGGGGCGAATCGAACGCGATCGTGTTCGCCAATTCGGTGATCGGCGCGCGCACGCAGCGCTATCCCGACCTGCTCGACATCTGCGCGGCGATCACCGGGCGCGTCCCGGCAGCGGGTCTGCACCTGACCGAGAATCGCGCCGGGCAAATTCTGGTGCGATTGGCGAGCGTGCCTCGCGCCGTGCAGCAGGACGATTCGTTTTATCCTGTGCTGGGCCACCTGCTGGGCCAGATCGCTCAAGACCGCATCCCGGTCGTGGATGGCTTGCAGGTCACGCCGACCGAAGATCAACTCAAGGCGCTCGGCGCGGCGGCGGCCTCGTCGGGCAGCGTAGCGCTGTTCCACATCACCGGCGTCACACCCGAAGCGCCTACGCTCGAGGCTGCGTTTCAAGGACGTGCGCCACTCGAAGAAGTGACGTGCGATATGCGCCGCCTGCGCGCGGCGCGACGCGAGTTGACGACCGCTGGCGGCGCGCAGCTCGACATGGTGGTGCTGGGCAGCCCGCACTTCTCGCTGGCCGAGTTCAAGCGACTCGCGCCGCTCGTCAAAGACCGGCATCGCCACCCCGACGTGCAGTTCCTGGTCACCTCCAGCCGGGCGATGACGCTGCTGGCGCGGCAGGCGGGCGTGCTTCAACCGCTGGAAGGCTTCGGCGGGCGGGTGACCGTCGATACGTGCATCCTCGCCACGCCGATGCTGCCGCCGTCGATCAAGACGCTCATGACGAATTCAGGCAAGTATGCGTACTATGCACCGGGGATGCTGAGAGTGAATGTAGTGTATGGGAGTTTGGAAGATTGTGTGCGGTCGGCGATCGAGGGGCACGTGGTGAGGGACGAATCACTATGGGTCGGGTAATGCGAGGCCGGCCGGTCGTCGCCGGTCGCGCATCGGGCGAGGCGCTCGCCAGCGTTGAGCCACTGTCATTTTGGGGCGGCTACGAATACCGTACCGGCGAGATCATCGATCGGCGGCATCCACTGTCGGGGCACATCGCCGCCGGCCGCGTGCTGGCGATCCCCTTTGCGCGCGGATCGAGTACGACGACGGCGGTGCTGCTCGAAGCGGTCAAGGCGGGCACGGCCCCGGCGGCGATCCTGACGACCGGCGTCGACTCGTTCTTCGCGCTCGCGTCGATCGTCGCCGACGAAATGTACGGCAAGTCGATCCCCGTCGTCGCACTCCCGCCGGACGATTTTGCGTCCTTGAAGACCGGTCAGCAGATTGAAGTTCGCCCCGACGGCACAGTGGAAGTAATGGGACGCGGATAAACACGGATCACACGGATTTCGTTAGGGCTTACGCAGTTGGGGTTCCTTTACCGCAAAGAGCGCAAAGGCCGCAAAGGAATTCAAAGATTTCTCTGCGCTCGCCTGCCTTGTCCGTTTGCAGGGTTGCTTCCTTTGCGGTTCAAATGCGTAACACCAGACTTGTACGTCCGTGTTTATCCGTGTGAGTCCGTGTCCGATGATCCAATCGGCGGCGACTGCGTGTGCCAGTCGGTAGCCTGCTCGTAAACATACGCAACGCGCAGCACGGCGACCTCATCCCACCACCGCCCGATGATCTGCATCCCGATTGGTAAGCGAGACGCGCCAGAAGTGAACCCACAGGGTACCGAGATCGCCGGTGTGCCCGCAAAGTTGAACAGGCTGGTAAAGCGGGTCAGTTGCCCCGCCGACGCAACGCCTTCCGCTTCGTCGATGCGCATTGCCGGGATTGGCGTCGTCGGCGTGACCAGCACATCGACCGAGTCGAACACCTGGCGCAGTCGCTGCTTCCAACGTCGCCGTGCCTGGCGAGCGAGCGCGTAGGCCGTACCGGTGAAAGCGCGACCCATGTTCAGCCGCGCCAGCACGTCCGCGCCGAACATCTCCGCGTGCGATTCAAGCCGCTCGCGATGATACGCCGCAGCATCCGACAGCAGAATCACGCGCGTCGTATCGGCCATCTCGGAGGCCTCGGGCAAATCGATATCGATGATCGCAGCGCCCAACCGGCGCAACGCCTCGATCGCCTCTCGCATCGCACGCTCAACGTCCCGATCCAGTTCCTCGAAGAAGTAACCTGCCGGCACGCCGATACGCACGCCGGTCAGGTCTACCGATCGCGATAGTGCTCCGAGATAATCGGGAACCGGCGCATCGACCGACGCCGGATCGAGCGGGTCGTACCCGGCGATGATCTGCAACAGGATCGCCGCATCGCGCACGGTGCGAGCCATCGGCCCGGCATGATCGTGCGACCATGACAGCGGCACGACGCCGCGCAGGCTGGTGCGCCCGTGCGTCGGCTTCAGGCCGACGATGCCGCACAACGCGGCCGGGATGCGGATCGACCCGCCGGTATCTGTGCCGAGCGCGCCCAGGCACAGCCCTGCCGCGATCGCTGCCGCCGATCCGCCGCTCGATCCGCCGGGAATGCGATCGATGTCCCACGGGTTGCGGCACGCTCCAAAGTGCGGATTGTTGTTTGTCACGCCGAGCGCCCATTCATGCGGGTTGGTCTTGCCGATGAGGATCGCGCCCGCAGCACGAAGCTTCCGGATCACAAATGCGTCCTCGGCGGCGACGTTGTCCTTGAAGAAAGGCGATCCGGCCGTGGTGGGGTAACCGGCTACGTCGAACAAGTCTTTGACGGCGATGGGGATTCCGGCGAGTTCACCCTCACGTACAGTGAGCGAGTGAGGCGGATCGAACACGTGCAGATAGGCGTTCAGGCTTGGGTTGAGCGCCTGAATGCGCTCTATTGTGCTGCCGATCAACTCTGAGGGCGATAGTCGACCTGCGCGCAAATCGGCGCGTGCCGCTTCGATGGATTCTGGGTAGGAGATCATAGTGCGCTATCGGGGTTGGTGGAGTCGGTGATCGGGCTGCTGCAACCGATGCTCCAACGCCTTGACCATGTAGGTCCCTTCGCGCCAATAGCCGCGCCCGGCGTAATACTCGCGCGTGCCGATCGAGGCGATGATCGCCATGCGCCGATAACTGCGTTCGGCGGCGATCCGTTCGGCTTCCGCCAGCAGCCGTGTTCCCAGCCCGCGATGCTGCGCCCGGCCATCCTGCATTTCGCCAATCGCGAGTGCCGGGCCGTACACGTGCACCTCGCGGATCAGCGCCGCGCCGCGAATCTCCTCGATGCCGAGGTCGATCTCCTGCGCAGGCAGCGACAAGCGTGCATAGCCTGCCAGTTCGCCGGCCTGCGTGTTGAATGATAAAAAGTGCTCTTCGCTCGCGCGTGTGGCGTAGACGAGATCATCCAGGTGCGGGTTCTCGTCGGCGATGGCGCGCCCGCGCACTTCGCGGCAGCGAATGCACGAGCAATGCAGCCCGTGCGCGCGCATGTACTGCCGCACGACCTCGCGCATGTTCGACACTGTGCTGCCGGCGACGATGTTGGGCGCGGGGATGTCACGGTAGACGCGGTTGATGCGACAGTAGCGCGGAACCCGAGTCTTGCACGCGGCGATCAGTTCGATCAACTCCTCGTCGGCGTAGGGCCGATATTCGCCACGCAGCCAATACGCATATAGCGCGGCATTCGCCAGCAGCGAGCACGGGTAAATCTTGATCTCGTCGGGGCGCAGGGCTTCGTCATCCCACAGCCGGGCGAAGTCGAGCCGGTCGCTTTCCGGCGTCGCGCCGAGCAGGTTGGGCATCCAGTGCAGGACGATCTTGAAGCCCGCCGCGCGCAAGAGCGTCATCGCCCGGCGCGTGTCCTCGACCGTGTGGCCGCGCTGGTTCAGGTCGAGGATGCGGTCGTCGAGCGACTGCGCGCCCATCTGCACTTTCGTCACGCCCAGCGTGCGCAGCCAGCGGATCTCGTCGGCGTTGATGTGATCGGGCCGGGTTTCGATGACCATGCCCACGTTGCGACATCGGGCCGTCTCATTCCATGCTTGCGCCTCGGCCAGCGAGGACGAATCGCGTTCGTTCATCGCGTCGAGGCAGCGTTGCACGAACCACGCCTGATAGTTGCGCTGGTAACTCGACCACGTGCCGCCGAGGATCAGCAGTTCGATCTTGTCGGTGGCGTGGCCGTTGCCGTCGAACGTCTCGATACGCGCCTTCGTTTGCTCGTAAGGATCGAAGTGGTGCTGCTCGGCGCGCATCGCGCCCGGCTCGTCGGGCAGGTAACTCTTGGGCATGCGCACGTCGGTGGGGCAGAAGATACACTGGCCGGGGCAGGGGTAGGGCTTGGTCAGCACCGTGACCGGCGCGACGCCGGAGATCGTGCGCGTCGGCTTCATTTGCAGGCGTGATAACGTCTGCTCGTCGAAAGTCAGCCGGCCCGTCTGGCACAAATACCTGTACGTGCGCACCAGCAGGTTCTTGCTGAACATGCTCGTGCCGTCACGCGGGTGGCGGCGCAAGATCGTGCCGAGCGCATCGGCGTCGAGATGTTCCCGCGCACGCACTTCTTCGATGATCGAGAGAACGGTCTCGGCGTATGGGGTAACATCGGTTACATCGCGGCTGTGTGTCGCGGCCATGTTGATCGATGATAGTATAATCCAGAACGATGAACACGGCTACCGCTCGGCGCTTGCTTCGACTCAACCGCGATTTCTACAACGCCTTCGCCGTCGATTTCGCCGATTCACGCCGGACGCTTCAGCCGGGCATCGTTCGCGCGCTGAATGCGCTGAGACCATTCAAGTCGATCGTCGATGTGGGCTGCGGCGATGGCCGGGTGGGTAAGGCGCTCGCCGGGTTGGAGGTCGATCAGTATCTCGGCCTCGATTACAGTGAGCGCCTTCTGC
>DATBWU010000122.1:0-34957 GCA_036514635.1 Anaerolineae bacterium
GGCGTCCTTGACTAGGGCGTCCGGGGAAAATCGGACGCCTTTCTCTTTGGCTTCACGATAGCGTTCCTCGTAGGCCTGCTTCTCTTGCTCGTTCACTTGTGCCTCCTTTCAAAGTGAGGCATCAATTCAGTTCGAAGTGCAGGCATCGGTCACTCTCCTCGCTTGGGAGTGCTACTGATGCCAATGCGCACGACGAGATACAAATGAATGCCGATGAGCAGCAGCAGCGCCGCCGGTAGCACCCAGACGTGGACGCCGAAGAAGCGGGCCAGCGTGACCGCCGAGAGATCCTCGCCGCCGCGCATGATGCGCAAGACCGAGTCGCCCACGACGGGAGCCGTTCCGGCGATTTGCGTGCCCACGATGGTGGCCCAGTAGGCTTTTTGATCCCAGGGCAGGAGATAGCCGGTAAAGCCGAAGCCGATGGTGATCAAGAGCAACAGGACGCCGGTCAACCAGGTCATTTCACGCGGATACTTGTAGGCGGCATGGAAGATGACCCGGAGCATGTGAAGCCCGACCAACACGACCATGGCGCTCGCGCCCCAGTGGTGCAGGCCGCGAATCAGCCAGCCGGCCGGGACTTGCGCCGTGATGTACTGCACGCTATCGTAAGCGTGATCCGGCGTGGGGACGTAATAGATGGTGAGCAAGATGCCGGTCACCACCTGATTGATCGCCAGAAACAGCGTGGCGCTGCCCAGCGTATGCAACCAGTTGACTTTTGGAATCTTGCGCAGAAAGATCGCCTCCCCAGCCCGGCGCCACCCCAGACGTTCATCTAACCAGTTCCCG
This sequence comes from Anaerolineae bacterium, assembly GCA_036514635.1. Classification (GTDB taxonomy): domain Bacteria; phylum Chloroflexota; class Anaerolineae; order Fen-1058; family Fen-1058; genus DASSFZ01. The sequence continues at coordinate 796 of DATBWU010000122.1, forward strand.
ATGCGTGTGGTCATGTCAGCCCCCCTGAATGAACAACTGATTGTCCTCCACCTTGACCTCATAGCGATCTAGCGGACGTGGTGGTGGGCCGGCAAGCACCTTGCCATCCTTGTCATACACGCCGTTGTGACATGGGCAAAAGAACTCCTGGCGCTCGGCAATCCAACGCACACGACACGCCAGGTGCGTGCAGATGTTGGACATGGCCACGAAGTCGCGGCCGTTATCGGTGCGGACGTAAACCGACAACTCCTCCTCATTCACGATCCAGCCTGCCTGGCGCTGAATTTTGGTCTTGAAGAGGGTGGGCGTTCCCAGTTCGACCTTCGACGTAGAGCCGAGACGAAGCCAGTTTTGAGCCTTGTCACGCTGTAAGGCCGGGCCAATAATGTAAGCAATGGCCGGGATGCTCATCCCCAGGCTGATTAAGCCGCCGATAGCCCACACGACGAAACCTTTCCGATTCAGCCGATTTTCTTCAGCCACATTACTCCTCCCCTTTCGATCATCTTTCGGGCGCACCGGCGTTGATCCAATCGATGACGAGCTTCAACGCCTCGGGCGTCAACTGGCCGAAGTGCGCCTGCGCGCCGGATTGCTTCTTCACCAGCAGGCTGGCTTCGGCGTCGCCCGGCACAATCACTGCGCCGCTCGCGCCTCCGGCCATCGCGGTCTGATAGGTCGTCAGGTTCAGCCCCTGAGTGGCGCTCTCGCCATGGCAGGTGCCGCACCTCTGCTCGAACAGCGGGCCGATGGCGTCGTCGTACGTCAACTTGACTTGAGTACCCGTGGGCAGCGGCGTGGGTGTCGGCGCTGGCGGTGGCAGCTGGCTCTTCAGCGCCTCGCGCAATTCAGGCGCGTCCAGTCCGGCATATTCCCAGGTCGTCCCGTGACAGCCGCTGTTGGAACAGAACGACGTGTTATCCGTGCCGCCGGGGTTCGCCGTGTTATGGCAGTTCGAGCACGTCGCGTCGAACGCCTCGCGGTGCAGGGCCAGCCAGTTGGCGTTCTTGTGCGACTCCGGCTCCGGGCCGCGCGCGATTTCGATATCGACGACGAATTTGTCCGGCCCGGCGATCACCGGGATCGAGTGGCACAAATTGCACTCCAGCCGAATGGCCTGCTGTTGATCGTTCAGATGCTTGCCGTCGTGGCAACGGAAGCAGCCGGGGGTTACCTTGTGGCCGACATTGTTCGAATGGGTCCTCCAGTCAGCCTTCTGCTCGGGGAAGAAACTGTTGCGGTAGGCCTCTTGCAGAGCCGCGATCGCTGCGTCTATACTGTCGCCGTGATCAGCGACGTAATCCGGATAGTTTGTTTCGTAGAAGTTCCTCAGTTGGGCGAGGCTGTCGATCGCCTGCTGAGTGGTATCGTAGTGGGTGCTCAGGGCCTCGATGGCCTTGCGGTGGATCTCAGGGATCGTCGGCGAAATCAAGCCCCGGGCCATCATCTGATCGACACTGTCTTCCGGCGGCAGGATCAAATGCGTGATCCGGTTGTGGCAGGTGATGCAGTCCATCTCCTTCAGGCTGGCCGGATCGATCCGGGCCGGATCAATATCCGCCGTCACATCGACGTAGTCGGTAAATGTCCCGTCATCGTTGACCACGCGCACGAAGGGGAGTTGCTGTTCCGACACGTCCAGCGGCAGATAGTAGACTTTGCTTTCGATGTGCCAGTGGATGCCGCGCCCCAACCCCTGGCGGCGATTGCCGCCACCGGTCTTCAGTGAGAGGAAAATGCTGGTCGGCGTGTTGTCGACATCATCGCCGAAGCGCCGAATCTCGCGCAGGCTGTCGTCGGCGAACTTGTCGGGCGAGTGGCAGCGCTCGCACGTCTCGCGCGCCGGGCGGAGATCGGTGGCCCGGATCGGGAACTCGTAATTCTTGAAAAGCGTAGCGAAGACGTGTTTGACATCGCCGACCTTGCGCGTGATGCGCGTGGCGATGAAGTCGCGCCCGATGTGACATTCGACGCACAGGATACGCGCATGTGGCGACGTCAGGTACGCCGTGTACTCAGGTGGCATCGTGTGACAGGTCGTACCACAGAATTCCGGAGAGTTCGTGTAGTCCCAGACGTACGCGCCGGAGAACAAGACCAGCACCAGCACGCCAGCCAGTGCGGTAAAGGGCAGCAGGCGGCGCCACAGTCGGCTGCCCGGCGGCGGACGAAAGAAAGAACGCAGTGCTTGTCGCACCCGACCCATGCAAGTCCTCCCCAAGAGTGTCAAGGTCTGCTGCTAATTCGCGCGCTCACTTTTCCGGCGCGCCGGCTTCGATCCAGGCGATGAACCTGGCTAACTCGTCAGCGCTGAGCTGCCCAGGGTGCCCGCCTTTCGACTGAATCTGGATCAACAGGCTGGCATCAGGATCGCCCGGCACAATGGCCGGTCCGCTCTTGCCGCCCTTCAAAGCATCCGCATACGTCTTGAGCGACAGGTCACCCAGCGTGGCTTGAACGTGACAGGCGCCGCACCCGGTCGTCAGCAGTTCGGCGATGTCAGTGTCCCACGCCGGCGACGTCGCCTCGGGGGCCTCCGCTGCCGGGGTATTCGTCGGGCGCAGCGTCGGCAACAGCGTCGGCGTCAACGGTGCGAAAATAGTCACCTGCTCGGCCGGCGGGATCGTTTCGATGGCCGTCTTCTCGAAGGTGACGAAGACGAAAATACCCAGGAGCATCACCGCGCCGATGACGCCATACACACCTAAGAAAGTCCGCCGCCGGCTGGCCGCCACTTTCGGATCGACCGAACGTGTGGCGGTGCCGGCTTTCACATCCGCCAGCTCGATCGGGTGCTCGTCCAGCATTTGCTCTTCGGTGAGGTAGCCGGTGAACATGCTCTTGTTGCGCGTGCGAACGAGCACGTGATATAGATGCCAGATAATGATCGCCAGCACGGCCAACAGCGCCTCGTTGCCGTGCGCCGTCTTGGCGGCGGGGACGACCTCGCCGGGTAAAATGCTGGTGGTGGCGATCGGGTTCCACAACATGAAGCCGGTCAGCACCATGATCAGCGTGCCCCACACCACGGCCCAGTATTCGATCTTTTCCTCGAACGAATAACGGCCCTGCTGCGGTCGATCCTTGCGCAGACCCAGGTTGTAGAGAAACGAATGAATGGCGATGCGCGCGTCGTTCAACGTAGGCAACATGTTGAAGCGGCTGTGCTTCACGAACACACGATAACCGACCGCGCCGATATGATACACCGCTTCCAGCATCATCGTCACGGCGGCGATGCGGTGGATGACACGCACCGTCTCGATGCCGCCCAGCACGCCGATCAGCCCCTGCGCGATGCCGGCGCCGGCGAACTTCTGCGCCAGGCCGGTGATCGCCAATGTCACGAAGCTGGCGACGAACAACCAGTGCTCGATGCGATAGGCGCGAGGGAAACGCTGGTATCTGCGACGAGTCTCACTCATGGCGCGGCCCCCTGCGACGATTGAGGATGCGCCGACCGGCGTCGGCGGCGACGAACACGACCATGAAGCCCAGTACGCCGGGGATGAAGAGCTTGTAGAACAGATCGACGAAATAGACGAGCGGCGCTTTCTGCGGGCTGGGCGCGTAGTGACCCAGCCAGGCCGTGGGGAAGTTGGCATCCGCGCCGGGGTGGCATTTGCGGCAGGTCGCCAGCAACTTCTCTTTGCTGCCGACTGTGCTGGCCGGGTCGTCAGGCCGGCGAATGTCGTGCACGCCGTGACAATCAATGCACACCGGCTTGTTCGTCTCTTGGTCGGGCGCGATCTTCTCGAACAGCACCACCGTCGTGCCGTGGAAGTCCGACACGTAGGAGTTGAAGACATTGGTGTTGATATTGTACTGACTCATCAACTCGGCATTGGCGTGGCACTTGGCGCAAATCTGGGGCGAGAACAGGCGGAAGGGCCCGGTCAAAGGTCCTTCGATGTTGTGGACGCCGTGGCAATCGACGCACGAGGGCACGTCGGGATTGCCTTCGCCGATCAGCGCCGAGCCGTGCACACTGTCTTTGTACAGGTTGTAAATTTCCGAGTGGCAGCGCTCGCACGTCTGGGGGATGCGGCTGCGCGGTTGATCCGGCGGCTGCGCGTCGTGCGCGCCGTGACAGTCGGTGCAGACCGCTGCCTCGTTGTTGCCCCCGGCCAATGCCTTTTGGTGAACGCTGTCGAGCGTGGCATCGTATTTATCCTGGTGGCAGCGGGCGCAGGCCGTGTAGAGTTGAAGCGTGAACTCGCGCCGTGTGCTCGCCGTGATCGGATCGTGGGGAAAATCTTGGATGTCCGTGTGGCACTGCGTACAGGCAAGCCCCGCCTTGCCGTGAACCGAGCCTTCAAACACACCGCGATCCACGGTCAAGAACAGCTCCTCGCCTGAGGGCAACTGGGTGCGCATGTCCGGGGTCGCGTGGCAGGCGAGGCAGGCTTCGTTATCGGCGTTTTGGGGCTGGGGTGAGAACTGTACGGATCGAGCTGATGCCGCATTGGCAACAAATAACAAGCCAATTGCAACCAGGCCCGTCGCACTGGCGGCCAAAACGAGGTGTCTTATTCTCAATCTTGCTCCTCCCTTAGCAGGACGAATCCCCCATCTTTATGGGTGATTTAGCCCATATCCTATTTTGTTTAACTTAACGCCGAGGATTAGTGGTGTCTGTCACTTTCCGCTATGACAAACATCACCCAGCCCGCTTGCCGGTCTGCCCAGAGCAGAACGGTGATGGGGCCGCCTGGGCCTGGTCTGTAAACGCGAGACAACTCACCCATTGCCGCCCCTGCGTGCGACGTGCTCATCGGCCGATTGGGCACTGCGTTATCGGTTGGCTGGCATCCTTTTCCCTTGGTCAGGATACCGGCGCGGATGGGCTAAGAAACGGGCGGCGATGAAATGGAGCCGGGAGCGATTCTGGCCGGTAGTGTATCATCAGTGGCTGGACAGCGTCAAGCGATGATCAACTCGGTGATTATTCACATCTCACCACAGAGGCACGGAGAAAAGCCTCTTGAAATCTCCGTGGACTCCGTGTCTCCGTGGTTATATCGACTTGTGTGGAATCACCAGAGGCAATCCGTTGACCGCCGCCGTGCTATACTATACTTCACGCGCGAACACGATCGCATGGAACGCTTATGCTCTCTCGCCGTTTCGATTTCGTCGCATTGTCGATCCTTCTCGTCGCCTTCGCGCTGCGCACCTTTCAACTCAACGCTCAATCGTTGTGGTACGACGAGGGCTTGAGCGTCCATCTGGCTTCGCTATCCCTGCCTGACACGCTTGCCCAAAGCGCAATCACCGATCATCCACCCCTGCACGCACTGACACTCAATCTATGGATGCGCCTCGCCGGCTCAAGCGAGTTCTCAGCCCGGTTCGCATCGGTGTTCTTCGGGACACTCGCCGTCGCGCTGACCTATACGCTGGGGAAAAGAGTCGGTGGCAAACGTGTGGGGGCGCTCGCCGCCGGGCTGATGAGCATCGCGCCGATGGCCGTCTGGTACGGGCAAGAAGCGCGCGGATACTCGCTGCTCACCGCGTTGATGCTCATCGCCGTGCTGGCCTACTTGAAATGGGTCAATGGGGATCGTCGACGCCGCGTCTGGCTGGCGCACGTGCTGGCCTGCGCCGCTGCGCTGTACACGCACTACTTTGCGGCCTTCCCGATCGCGGCGATGAATCTGACGTTTGTCGTCTATCTTGTTACGGGTTACGGGTTACCTATTACGCATTCCGCATTACGCATTCCGTCTTCGGCGCAATCATCACGCGCCATCGTTCCCTGGTTCCTCGCTCAACTTGCCGGCGTTGTGCTCTTCCTTCCCTGGCTGCCCAACGCCCTGACACAAGCCGCCTCAAACGCAACTTACTTCCCGGGTCGTGTGACGTGGAACACGGTCGTGCTGGATACCTGGCGCGCTTTCGCGGGCGGCGATTTTCCGCACTTGACTCAGCCCAATCTGCCGCCGCCGACCGGTGCGCTGTGGCTGGCCGCCATCCTGCTGGGACTTGCCAGCCCGCTCATCCGCCGAAAGCCAACCCCCACTCCCACATCCACTTCCTCCCACACCCTGTGGAACCTGCTCACGCTTGTCGCTCTGATACTGGTGCCTCTCTTTCTCATGTCACTCCTCGCCTGGGAGAAGCCCAAGTTCGCGCCGCGCTACTTGCTGCCCGCGCTGCCCGCGTTTACGACGCTGGCCGCGCTCGGCGTCGATACGCTGCTGCGCTTTCGCAAGCGTGTGTTGATGATCTTCATCTCGTTGCCGTTACTCCTGATACCGATGACTGATTTACTGGTCACCGCCCAAATCTTCTTCGATCCGCCCGTGGCCCGACCCGATGTGCGCGCCGTCGCCGCCTACATCGATACTCACGACGAGCCGGGCGACGCGATCTTGCTCGTCGGCGGGCATCAAGCGCCGGTCTTCGAGTATTACTATCACGGCAGCGCCGACGTGATCCCGCTCCCACCCGATCTGCTGCCGGCGGCGCAGGCCCCGCTCGATTGGCGGGTCATGCCTCGCCTGGCCGGCGTAGCCGCAACGCATCCTCGCGCCTGGCTGGTGCTGTGGCAACAGGCCATCGCCGACCCAACCGGCGTCGTCTTGAACGAACTCGAATCGCAGGCCAATCGGCTTGAGGTTGGTCAAAACTTTCACGAAGTGTCGTTGTTGCTGTTCGATTTGCGCGACGCGCAATTTCCCGCAGCGCCTCAACACAGCCTGGCTGTGGCGTTTGCCGAGCCAATTCGCCTGGTGGGGTACGATATAGATTCAAACGAAATTCGTGCTGGTCAGGGCTTGAATTTCGCGCTATACTTTGAATCGAGTGGGCCGATTAACAAGAACTATCTGGTCTTCACGCATTTGATCGGCCCGGATGGATCGAAGGTCGCACAGGATGATCGGATTGCCGGAGCGGATTCTTATCCGACCGGATTGTGGGCGATCGGTACGCTGATGCGCAATCGATTCACCATCCACCTTCCCGCCGATTTGCCCGCCGGAACCTACCGGCTGGTGGTCGGGTTGTGGGACACTTCGGACCGGTTGGCTGTCTCGACCGGCGGCGATGCGGTTAGCATCGCGACCCTCACGGTGAAGTAATATGCGCAACCATTTTGTGTCTTACCCCAACTTGGGCTGGATCAAGTGGTCCACCGCCGATAAGTGACCTGGCCGCACCCCTCATCGCGGCCTGTTCGCATTCCCCGTTCGTTCTTTTCACAACGCTGTCAGGCTGAGCCGCGCACTATAGCCCCCGTAGCGAAGCGGGGGCGGCGAAGCATCTCTCAGGTTAGTCTCAAGCGAGATCCTTCGGACGCTCTGCGCCCTCGGAATGACACACAAGCGCGAACACGCCTCCTTCGCTCTGTCGTTACCGTTTGGACACGGCTCAACGCGGACCACACGGATCGCAATCAGTGTTCATCTGTGTTCACGGGAGCACCGCATGTGTGCGTGTCCCATGAGATCAGGAGGATCAACATGGCTACCGTCATCGACACCCGGCAGGCTGTGACCATTGCGCCCGCCTCGAAGGCGCAATCTTGGATCGAGCGCGATCGTGCGGTGATGTCGCCCTCGCTGACGCGCGGTTACCCGTTCGTCATGGCGCGCGGTCGCGGCTCGGAAGTGTGGGACGTGGACGGCAAGCGCTACGTCGACCTGAACGCGACGATCGCCGTCGCTTCCACCGGCCACGCACACCCGGCGGTCGTCGAGGCAATCCAGCGGCAGGCCGAGCAGTTCATCCAGTACGCAATGACCGACTTCTACACGCCGCAGACGATCGAACTCGCGGAAAAACTCAACGCGCTGCGACCGATGGAAGAAGACGCGCAGGTGTTCTTCACGAACTCAGGCACCGAGACGGTCGAGGCGGCGATCAAGCTGGCGCGTTACCACACCGGCCGCCCGAACTTCATCGGCTTCCTCGGCGCGTTTCACGGGCGGTCGATGGGGGCGCTGTCGTTCACGGCCAGCAAGACCTCGCAGAAGAAAGGCTTCTCGCCGACGATGCCCGGCGTGGTGCACGTGCCGTACTGCTATCCGTATCGGCCTGTCCTGGCTTTGCGCCAAGGCCATGACTACGCTGAGGCCGTCGTCGACTACCTCGAGAACACGATCTTCCGCCAACTCGTCGCGCCGACGGATGTCGCGGCGATTTTGCTGGAGCCGATCCAGGGCGAAGGCGGCTACGTCGTGCCGACGCCGAAGTTCCTGCCGCGCCTGCGCGAGCTATGCGATCGATACGGCATCCTGCTGATCGTCGACGAGGTGCAATCGGGCGTGGGTCGCACCGGCAAGTGGTGGGCCGTGGAGCACTGGAACGTCGAGCCGGACATTCTGCTCGCGGCCAAGGGCATCGCTTCGGGCCTGCCGCTCGGCGCGATGCTCGCGCGCAAGAGCGTGATGACGTGGAAGCCTGGCGCGCACGGCAACACCTTCGGCGGTAACCCGGTGTCGTGCGCGGCAGCGCTGGCGACGATCGACGTGATCGAGCGCGAAGGCTTGCTGCATCACGCCGCCGAGATGGGCGATTACATCATGGACGCACTGGCAGAAATGCAGGTGCGCCATCCGACGATCGGCGACGTGCGCGGTAAGGGCTTGATGATCGGCGTCGAGTTCGTGCTGGATAAGCAGACGAAAGAGCCGGCCCACGATCTGAGCGAGGATATCGCCCGGCGTGCCTTCGAGAAAGGTGTGCTGCTGCTGCCGGCCGGCGTCAGCACCATTCGCCTGTCGCCCGCGCTGAACATCCCCAAGACACTCGTCGACGAGGCGCTGGCGATCTTCGAAGACGCCGTCACCGAAGCCGAAGTGGCGTTGTAGATTGCCAACCACAAAGTCACCAAGACACGAAGCAACGAATACAAACGAATAAACGGATGTCCGGCTGTGGACATCCGTTTATTCGTTGCGCCATTCGTTGCCCGCACTGCCTACCACAGCATCGCACTACCGGCGCTTCCCTGGGCCGAGACACGCGCAGCGAATCTGAACGAACACCTGCACGCACGCTGGAGCGCAGTGCACGCCCTGTCTGCTGCCTCCGGTGGCGGGGACCCGCTGGGGCGAGGTGCAAGTGTAAACGGATGCCCGGCTGTCAACATCCGTTTACGGGAGCACTGCACCGCATGTGTTCGTTGCGCCATTCGTTGCCCGCCTCTCCCGCCGCAGCGAGCGCGCGATAGGCCATGTTATAATTGCCCGCACTTCGACCGTCTGGACTCTGCTATGCTTCACTGGTTTCAGGCGTTCCTCCTGCGGCGCAATCATCGGCTGATTCCACTCGCGATTGTCATCGCCGCCGCGCTGCTGTATCTGCCTACTCTGCAACCGCACATCTCCGGCGGATCCAGCCCGTATTTGCGCGATGTGGGTAATGTGCAAAACGCTCTTAGCCGATGGGGCACGCTGCACGGATCCGGCTATCCACTATACGCTTTCAGCGGATCGTTGTTCGTCACATTATTGCGCGGGCTGAGTGTGGAGCCGGCATTGGCTGCCGGATTGTATTCCACGTTGTGGGCCGTGGCGACGCTCGTGACGCTGTATGCCTTCCTCGTGGCCTGGCTCGACGATCGCCTGGCCGCTGCGATCGCGGTTGTGGTGCTGGGAACCGGCTGGGTGTTCTGGCTACACAGCGCAATCGCCGAAGTGTACTCGATGGGCACGTTCATCATCGCGCTGGCGCTGTGGCTCGCCATTCGCGCCGAGCGCACCGGGCATGAGCGGTATCTGTACGGCTTGGCGATCTGCTGCGGCATGGTGCTGGCACATCACCGAGCATTGGCATTGGCGCTACCGTCCGCCCTGCTCATCGCGGCTCCGGCGTTTCTCGCGGTCGTGCGTCGCAGGCCGCTGTTCGTCGTGGCGTGGATAGGCATCGCCGCAGTGGCTGGCGCGTTGCCCTATCTGTACGTGCTGATTCGAACGCTGCAAGGAGCCGACTGGCTGTGGGGCGATCCTTCGACACCGGCCGGGTTCTGGCGCATCCTGTTTGGCGAAGCCTATACCGCGATGATCTCCTGGCCGGCAACAGGGGAGGGCTGGCGCGATCTCATCGGGCAGATCGTGGGAACACTATCCGGCATGGTGACCTGGATTGGCATGGCCGTGGGACTTGCGGGCGCCGGCTGGCTCATGGCCGCCCGGCAGTTTCGGTACGGTCTGGCGTTGATGTTGGGCGTGCTGCTGCCCGCACTCTTCGCCATCTCCGTACAGGCTACGTTCCTCGGCCAAACGATCGAAGATGTGCCAGCACTGCTCCAGATGTCGGTGCTGTTTCTTTTCTGCGGCGCAGCCTTCGCCCTCCATCGCGTGCGAATGCGCTGGCCCGCGCTGGGTTGGGCCGGTGCGCTGGTCGGTGCAATGGCGTGTGGTCTCCTGGTGGTGAATAACCAGCCGGTCGTCTACTCCCTGACGCACGACTCGTCGGGGTCTGAGCGAATCGCGCTCGTGGAAGATTGGCTGTCTCAGTCGCCTCACCCCTCGCCGCCCGCGTTCTTCGCACTGTGGGGCAATGACTACTGGCAAATCGCCTACGCCCATGACGTAACCCGCGAACTGACGGGCTTCGATCTGCTTCCGAACCGGGCCGATGTGGCTAAGGCGGCGGCCGACTACGGAGAGGTCAACACGTTCGAGTGGACGTTGTACTCGCGCGACCTCGCCTGGTGGGATAGGAAATTGGGCCGCGCCTTTGTGTCGTCGGTGGCCGATCGCATCCTGGCTATTTCGACGCAGCCGATCCTGTCCGAGGCCGATCTGCCGCGCGGCGCAGTGAGCATCCCAATGGGCAAGTCGATCGCGCTGCGCGGCTGGCAGGTCGAGCCGGACACGGCAGATCGCGCCTGGCATTTGACGTTGTACTGGCAGGCGCTGTCGCAGCCGGAGCGCGACTACAGCGTCTTCGTCCACGCCAGCGACCGCGACGTGATCGACAGCCCGGATGCGATCATCACACAGGCCGACTCGTCGGCCCCGGTGTACGGCTGGTATCCGACCGCGCGCTGGTCACCCGGCGAGATCGTGCGCGACGATTACGTGATCCGCCTCCCGCCTGAGCGCACAGCGAAGATCGTATCGGTGGGCATGTATTATCAGGACCCGCCCGGCACGTTCCACAACGTAGGCGAACACACCATCGCGCTGCCCGCGCTTCCCTGAGCACAGCAACGAATCTGAACGAACACACGCCTTCGGCGGGTGCAGTGCTCCCGTAAACGGATGTCTACAATCGGGCATCCGTTTATTCGTTGCGCACGGCTTGTCGAGCCAGCGCGATCGCTCCCAGCACACCCGATCGATTCGCCAGGCCCGGCGGCACGATATATCGATCGATGTGCTCGGTGATCTCGCCAGCCCGGATGTACCCTTTCAGAAGCGCCTGCACGCCCTGCCGCACCAGCGGGAAGAGCGCCGCCTGTTTCATCACCCCGCCGCCGAGGATGATCCGCTGCGGCGAAAGGACGCAGATGTAGCTGACCAGTGCAAGCGCCAGGTAGTGCGCTTCGAGCGGCCAGGCCGGGTGATCGGGATCGAGCGTTTCCGCGCGTTGGCCCCAGCGTGCCTGCATCGCCGGGCCGCTGGCTAATCCTTCCAGGCAATCGCCGTGAAAGGGACACACGCCCGCGAACGGATCGCGTTGCCGATCGTGCGGAAGCAGCAGGTGACCCATTTCGGGATGGAGCAGGCCGTGCAGCAATCGACCGCCGACCATTGCCCCGCCACCGATCCCCGTGCCGATGGTGAGATACACGAACGTATCCAGCCCTTGCGCCGCGCCCCAGGTGAATTCGCCCAGCGCGGCGGCGTTCACGTCGGTGTCAAAGCCGATCGGCACGTCAAGCGCGCGCCAGATCGTTCCGCGAAAATCGGTATTCGCCCAGCCCGGCTTGGGCGTCGAGGTGATGTAACCGTAAGTCGGCGAAGACGGATCCGGATCGAGCGGCCCGAACGAGCCGATGCCGATCGCAGCCAGCGGTTGATGCCCGCCGAAGAAATCGATGACGCGCCCGAAAGTCTCGTCGGGCGTGGTCGTGGGGATTTGCGTCTCGGCGCGAATGTCGGTGGGGTCGCGGCCGACCAGGCACACAAATTTCGTTCCACCCGCTTCGATTCCGCCGTAGAGGGGCACGTCGGATGTGCGGCTCATGTGAGACCCCCTCGCCCTCAGGCCGATTCTCCCACGCAGACCTCATAGCGCGGCTCCGCCGCAAGGGAATCTATTGGACGCTGATTGACGCGGATGAACGCAGATAAAACGAAATCAGCGTAAATCCGCGTTCACACTTGCCCCACTGCCTGCGGCAGCGGGCAGTGCGGGTCTGCGTCCAAAAATCCTCGCGGTCGTGATAGCGCGCTCGTGTGAGCAGGCTGAGCCTGCCACAGTATATCATGCGATTATTCACAAGACGCCTCACAACTGCGTAAAAGTTCCTTCGTTTCCAACACGAAGTAGTAGCCTCGGCCGGCGCACGCCCGGCACAACACCGTGCCTTCGTGGACAATCTCGCGTTCGTTGATGATCTCTTCGCCGCAGACCTGGCAGATCGCTTTGACGCCGGGGCGGCTGATCAACTGATCGATGGACATTCGGAGTTGCACCGGCTGCACGCGCAACAAAGCGGTGTCGGGCATGCGCTGGTAGCCCAACAGCTGAGCCTCCCATCGATTGCGCGCTTCCGGCGCGAAGGCGTGCGCCGCCGATCGCGCCTTGGGGCGTGGCCGAATCCGGATCGCACGCCCGGTTGACGCATCGACAAAAGTCGCGGCCACCTTGCCGAAATCCTCCACACGCAGCGTGCGGCGCCCGATCCAGCAACCGGTTGCCGCCGAAATGCCATCGGCGAAACAGCCGTCGGTTTCCACAATCGTCAGCAGGCGCTTATCGGCTTGAGGCAAGGTCAGCCCCAGGGCATCGCCGGCCAGCAACCCCATCCGCACGCCCAGCACCTGGCGCGGGCATAGATGGCGATGCAGTTCAGCCGAGGCGTTCAACAGTTCAGTGAGTGCAGGCATGTTCAACCTCCGATCAAAAAAGCCGTCTCAATATAGAGACGGCCTCGATCAGCCCAGGCAGGCTGGCGAGTTCGTCTCCTTTCCAAGCACGAGGAGGTCGCGGCGTTTCCAACGCGGCCCACGAGGCATCTGCACGATGCCCCCCTCCCATCCCGGGAGGCGCGGCCCATCCGCCGTGGATCGGCGATCTTTAGGCGGAGAGGCTCGGAGACCACTGCAAGATTCGTTGGTTAGAGCATAAGACTTTTCTTTTCCATCGTCAGTGCACAACATCATATTGTCGCCTGGACTATTGTCACGGAAGCGCCGGGCATACAGAGGCACTCCACCTGGCGGTTCCCTTCGGGCAGGGCGCGTGCTGCAAGTACATACAATCCAACTTGCACGCCATTGACAGGTTATGCCAGCCCATGTTAGAATGTAACCTATAAATCAATTATAGAAGGTTACAGACGTAGCACAACGCGAGTGCGGGGAGGCCGTGATGGTGCAAGAGCATTTCTCCGGACTGTGGCGCAACCCTGATTTCCTCAAATTATGGGTCGGCGAGCATTCGAGATGTGTGCAATCACCCGTATTGCTGGTTTGACAGGCAGGGTCGAAGCATCGCATGGGCAACGAACACTGGTATGCCCAATCTCAGTGCATTGAGGGAGTGATATGGCTACATTCACGTTAGCCGTCAATGGGCAATCGTACACTGTCGAGGCCGGCCCCGACACGCCGCTGTTGTGGGTGCTGCGTGACACACTCGGCCTGACCGGCACAAAGTTCAGTTGCGGCATCGGCGAGTGCGGCGCGTGCACGGTACACATCGACGGTGAAGCCGTCCGATCGTGCATCACACCCGTGTCGACGGCTGACGGGAAATCGATTGTCACGATCGAGGGCCTGTCGCCGGACGGCACACATCCGCTTCAGCAAGCGTGGCTCGCGGAAAACGTGCCGCAGTGCGGCTATTGCCAGCCCGGGCAGATCATGACTGCGGCAGTGTTGCTGGCGAAGAACGCGCATCCGACGGATGCCGACATCGACGCCGCGATGTCGGATGTGCTGTGCCGCTGCGGGACGTATCAACGCATTCGGCGCGCGATCCATCGCGCCGCCGGGGAGGTCATGCAGCAATGAACACAACCACACCGCTCAACCGGCGAGGGTTCCTGAAAGTCTCTGCGACGGCGGGCGGCGGATTGCTCATCGGCGTGTACCTGGCCGGATGCCAGGCCGCGCCGACTGTCGAACCGACCACGACGGCGCAGCCGCAGCCGACCTCGACCCCCGAACCGACTCCCACGCCCGTGCCGATCGTTTCATTCGCGCCCGGCGTGTACCTGCACATCGACAGCACCGGCCTCGTCACCATCACCGTTCATCGATCCGAGATGGGACAGGGAGTCCGCACTGCGCTGCCCATGATCATCGCCGACGAATTGGAAGCCGACTGGTCGAAAGTGCGCGTGGAGCAGGCCGACGGCGACGCGCGCTACGGCGATCAGACGACGGGCGGCAGCGCCAGCGTACAGGGAAGATACTCAATCTTCCGGCGGGCGGGCGCGACTGCGCGCGAGATGCTGATCGCCGCCGCCGCGCAGCAGTGGGGCGTCGATCCGGCGACGTGCCGTGCCCAAAACGGCGAGGTTATCCACCCGCCCACCGATCAACGCCTGTCCTTCGGCGAGTGCGTGCCGCTAGCCGTGTCGCTGCCGGTGCCGGGCAACCCGCCGCTCAAGGATCCAAAAGACTTTCGCCTGATCGGGACGCGCATCGGCAACGTGGATAATCCCCAGTTTGTCACCGGCAAGGCGACCTTCGGGCTGGACGTGCGAGTGCCCGGCATGTTGTACGCCGTTGTCGCCCGCTGCCCTGTCTTCGGTGGGAAGGCAGCCCGCTTCGACGACGCGAAAGCCAAAGCGATCGCGGGCGTGCGCCAGGTCGTGGAGATCAATACGGGTGTCGCCGTCGTCGCCGAGAGCACGTGGGCGGCGATTCAGGGCCGGCGCGCGCTGGAGATCGAGTGGAACGAAGGCCTCAACGCAGACCTGTCATCGGACGCGATCCGTCAGCAGTTGCAGGATGCTATCGCAGACAGGTCCAGCCGCTCGACGCTGGAGGGTCGCGTCATCGAGGCCGTATACGAAGCGCCGTACCTGGCGCACGCGCCGATGGAGCCGATGAATGCCACCGCCGACGTGCGCGCCGATAGGTGCGAAGCGTGGGTTCCGACGCAGAATCCGCAGCCGGCGCTGATGATGGTGAACGGCGCCGTCGCCAGGCCGACCACGCTCCACGTCCCCTTGCTCGGCGGCGGATTTGGTCGCCGCCTGGAAGTGGATTACGCTATCGAAGCCGCGCGCGTGTCGCAAGCCGTGGGCGCACCGGTACAGGTGGTATGGACGCGCGAGGACGATATTCAGCATGACTACTATCGTCCCATGAGCGTTCACCTGCTTCGGGGCAGCCTCGACGCGCAGGGTTCCCTGTCAGGCTGGCAGCACTTCGTCGCGTCTCAGGGCATCAACGGGCTGACGATGAGCGGCGGGATCGAAGCCATCCAAAGCGGCGCGAGCGACATAGCCTATCGAATCGATCAGAGGCGCATCACGCCGATCCTCGTCAGAATGCCCGTCCCGACCGGCTGGTGGCGATCGGTGTACAACTCGCAGAACGCTTTCGTCAACGAGTGTTTCCTCGACGAGCTGGCCGAGGCGGCAGGCCGCGACCCCTTTGAGTTTCGGCGCGCACTGTTGCCGGATGCGCAACGAGCCGTCCTGGAACTGGCGGCGTCGAAAGCCGGCTGGGGCAGCCCGCTGCCCAACGGCCAGGGTCGGGGCATCGCCTGCCACACAACATTCGGTGTGACGCACGTCGCGCAGGTCGCCGAGGTGTCCGTGTCACCAGACGGCGCGGTCCGCGTGAACCGCGTCGTGTGCGCGGTGGATTGTGGCCGCGTCATCAACCCGGACATCGTCGAAGCCCAGATGGAAGGTGGCATCGTGCTCGGCCTGACGGCCGCGCTGAAGGGTGAGATCACCATCGAGAAGGGGCGCGTGAAGCAGACCAATTTCCGCGACTATCCGCTGTTGCGCATGGACGAGATGCCGGTGGTGGAAGTCTACCTCGCGCCCAGTGAGCGCGAGCCGCAGGGCATCGGCGAGATGGGTGTGCCCCCCATCACGCCCGCCGTCGTCAACGCGATCTACGCCGCGACCGGCAAGCGCATCCGCCGCCTGCCGGTTCGGGCCGAGGACTTGCGCAACACTTAGGCAGCTGGTGATTGCACACATGTTGGGGCGACAGTTGAACTGTCGCCCAACGCCCGCAGTGCAACTGCGGACGAACGGACTTGTGAATAATCACCAGGCAACGAGTTACTGATAGATCTGCCTCAGTTGGCTTTCGGCCTGGGTCATGGCATCCTGCGTGGACATTCCCGCGCAAGCGTTAGCGAACATATCCACGACAATCCACTGGGTATACGACTCAGCCGCCTGCAGGCCGCTCGTCCGGCTCGGATAACCGGGCAGGTGCGCGGTCCCGGCGATGCCCTTGAACGCCGCCTGTTCTGCCTGCATGTTCCACGGCATGATCACCATGTCCTCGTAGGCCCGCAGCAGCGGATAGGTGAAGCTGGAACCCGCCTGCGCCCACGGCGCCAGTTGCTCTTTCTCGTTCAGATACTGGATGAGCGCTTTAGCGGCGTCCACGTTGGGCGAGCGGCTCAAGACTGCCTGCGAGGTCACCTCAGCATAGGTGACCTTGCCCGCCGGGCCGGCCGGATACTGCGAGTGATTGGTGGCTTTGTAGATATTCAGCGCGATGTTCTTGAGCGTCGCCCACAGACTGGCGGTATCGTTCGTCGCGCTGATCTCGCTGGCACTGTAGACGCGATTGTTCGACGCATCATCCCACGAGAGCACGTCCGGGATCATCGCCTCTTGGAAGAACTGCCGCATGAAGTCGATCGCGGCCGCCGTCTCCCTGGAGTTGATCGCCACCGTTTTGCCGTCGGCCTCCACTTCCTTGCCGCCGAACGACCACAGGATCGAGTAGGCGAAGTCGTTGCCGTCACTCACGGCGTGCCCCAACGGGAAGCCGAGCGGCGGCAGTTGGGCGGCCTTGAGCTTGCGGCCCAGGTCGAGCATTTCGTCCCAGGTCTTGGGCGATTCCTTGTAGCCTACGGTCTCGAAATTATCCCGGCGGTAAACGATGGCGTGTGGGGCAAAAAAGCGCGGCACGGCCAGCCACCGGCCGTCGACGTTGCAGGCCTCCTCACCCACCGGATACCAGCCACCGAAGCGGCTGCCCAGATCATCGGCCACGTCAGACACATCGACCAACTGCTCTGCAAACAGGTACGGCGAGTTCTGGCTCAGCTCGATGAGGTCCGGGCCGGCGCCGGTTTCGGCCACGCTCGCGGCAATCGTCTGCAACTCATTCAGAGACACGATGTCCACTTGCACCGGCACGCCATTCTTCGCGCCCCAGGCGTTGACCTGGGCCGCCAGGATGTCATTGACCTCCGGGATAAACGCGGCTCGCAGCTTCAGAGTGAGGACAGAGCCGGGCGCTACGGTAACCTTGCCGCCCGCCCCGGTGGCCGGGGTCGGCGCAGGCGTCTCGGCAGGCGCGCAGGCCGCCAGGGCTGCAGCGATCGTGGGAACTGAGAGACCCGCCGCCAGCGACAACCGGATGAATTCGCGCCGCGAAAGTCTACCCGACGCCAGGCGATTGATGAGATCGCGTTCCTCCTTCATTTTTCCTCCAGGTGAGTTGACTCCCCTACCCTATGCAGTATGCAACTGCCCCGGCTGGTGTCAAGTGTATATTGACTGGTGATTGCACACAAGTGCTCCAGGCCCGCGTCTCGCGGGCCGCGCGAAGCGGGCGAGGACGCGGACGGAAAGCCATCGAGATGTGAACAATCGCCAGGAGTTCGCTTAGACTTATGCCTGTGGCTGGGGTATAATTGTCGTGTTTCCCTGGGGTTGAAACAGGAGTTTGAGTGTAGATGCTAGGTAATATCCGCACGATCGACATTGAGCAAGAAATGCGCGGGGCGTACCTGGATTACGCGATGAGCGTGATCGTCGCCCGCGCTTTGCCCGATGCCCGTGACGGCCTGAAGCCGGTGCATCGCCGCATCCTGTACGCGATGCACGATATGGGCTTGCGCTCCAACTCGCCGTACAAGAAATCGGCCCGTATCGTCGGCGAAGTGCTGGGCAAGTACCACCCGCACGGCGACGCCGCCGTGTACGACACGATGGCCCGCATGGCGCAGGACTTTTCCATGCGCTACATCCTGGTCGACGGGCAGGGCAACTTCGGCTCGATCGACGGCGACGCGCCGGCGGCGATGCGCTACACCGAGGCCCGCCTCAGCCGCCTGGCCGAAGAGCTGCTGGCCGACATCGACCGGGATACCGTCGATTGGCTGGACAACTTCGACGCGACGTTGAAAGAGCCGTCGGTGCTGCCCAGCCAGTTGCCCAACCTGCTGCTCAACGGCTCGTCCGGCATCGCCGTCGGCATGGCAACCAACATCCCGCCGCACAATCTGCGCGAGGTGTGCGACGCGATCGGCTTTCTGATCGACCGTTGGGAATCGATCGTCGAGGCGCGGCGCACGGAAGCGGCGGACGCGCAGCAGCCGTTCGCGCGCGACGACGAGTTGGGTGCGCTGGACGGCCTGTTCCACACCGCCGAGGACAACGTCACCGTTGACGATCTGATGCAGTTCGTCAAAGGCCCGGACTTCCCGACCGGCGCGCTGATCCTGGGCCGCGAGGGCATCGTCAACTCGTACGCCACCGGCCACGGGCGCATCGTCATGCGCAGCGTCGCCAACATCGAAGAGATGAAGGGCGGGCGCTATCGCATCGTCGTCAGCGAGATTCCGTACCAGGTCAACAAGAGCGCGCTAATCGAGCGCATGGCCGAGCTGGTGCGCGACGAGCGCATCCCGGACATCTCCGACATCCGCGACGAGTCCGACCGCAACGGGCTGACTGTCGTCATCGAGTTGAAGCGCGGATCGCAGCCCAAGACCGTCCTCAACAAACTGTACAAGTACACCGCGCTACAATCGACGTTCGGCGTGCAGATGCTGGCGCTGGTCGATGGTCAGCCGCGCCTGCTCAGCCTGAAGCGGGCATTGCAAATCTTCATCGAGCACCGGCATCGCGTCATCACCCGGCGGGCCGAGTTCGATCTGGCAAAGGCGAAACACCGCGCGCACATTCTGGAAGGTCTGCGCATCGCGCTGGCCAACCTCGACGCGGTGATCAAGACCATCCGCGAATCGCCCGACGCGGATACGGCGCGCACGCGCTTGATGGAGCGCTTCAAGCTGAGCGAAGTTCAGGCGCAGGCAATCCTCGACATGCAGTTGCGCCGCCTGGCCGCGCTGGAGCGTCAGAAGATCGAGGAAGAGTATCAGCAGGTGATGCAGACCATCGCCCGCCTGGAAGACCTGCTGGCGAACCCGCACAAAATCCTGGCGCTGGTCAAAGACGAGACACTCGCGCTGAAGGAGAAGTACGGCGACGCCCGGCGCACGCGCATCGCCGCCGAGGCGACCGAGGAAATGTCGATCGAGGACCTGGTTGCCGACGAAGAGGTGCTCATCCAACTGACCGAGCGCGGCTACATCAAGCGATTGCCGGTCAAGGCGTTCCGCGCGCAGGCGCGCGGCGGGCGTGGCGTGACCGGCATGCAGACGCGCGAAGAGGACGCGGTGGAGTATATCTTCGCCACGCGCACGCTACACCACGTGCTGTTCTTCTCCGACAAGGGCAAGGTGTATCATCTGCGCGCCTACGAAGTGCCCGACGCCGATCGCACAGCGAAGGGCGTGCCGCTGGTCAACCTGATCACGCTCGGCGAGAACGAGCGTGTCACCGCAGCCGTGGCCGTGCCCGACTTCGACCCAAACTCGTACTTCACCATGTGCACGCGCCACGGGCGCATCAAGCGTGTCTCGGCGGAAGAGTTCGAGGCGGTGCGGCCCAGTGGCATCATCGCCATCTCGCTCGACGAGGGCGATACGCTGGGCTGGGTCAAAGTCACCCGCGACGATCAACACATCATCATCGTCACCGAAAAAGGGCAGGCGCTGCGCTTCAGCAGCCGCCTGGTCAGGCCGATGGGCCGCGTGGCGGGAGGCGTCAACGCGATCCGGCTGGCTAAGGACGATTGCGTGACCTCGATGGAAGCCATCGCCGACCGTGGCGAACTGCTCGTCGTGACGGCGAAAGGCTACGGCAAGCGCACGCCGCTCAATCAGTATCCGACGAAGGGCCGCGCTACCGGCGGCGTCCGAACGATCGCGGATCGCTTAGATGAAACGGGTGTCATCGCCTCGGCGCGCGTGGTGTTCTCCGAAGACGAAGTGACGATCATCACGGCGGGCGGCATCGCGCTGCGCACGGCGGTGTCGAACATCGCCCGGTCGGGTCGCCCGACGCGCGGCGTGAAAGTGATCGCCTTGCAGGACGGCGACGCGGTCGCGTCGATCGCGCGCATCGAGGGCGGCGATCGAACCGTGACCGAATCGAGCGAGCCGGTTGAAGAAGCCGCTCCGGTCATGAGCGACAACGGTCAGGAACCGATAGCCGAAAGCGTCAACAAATAGGCAACGGATAGGCGAGTCAGCGAGTCAGCGAATCGGCGAAGGTAGGAGTCGTCTCCAGACGACGACCGGCCAGACGACGACCGACCCGATCCATCAGTGTTCGTCCGTATTGATCCGTGTCCCGTTTTGCTTCACCATCGAGTGCAGCCATGCTGGGAGCGCCTGCGCTGGAATTGACTGAAGTGCAACAACGCGCGCTGGAGAATTTGCCGCCGCTCGTGTCCGAGGCTCTGTCGCGCTTTTGCGAGAGGCTGCTGGCGCGCTTCGGTGACGACATCCGGCGCGTGATCCTCTACGGCTCCTTCGTGCGCGGCGAGGCGCACGACGAGTCGGACGTGGATGTGATGGTGGTGGTCGCGTGGGAGGAGGAAAGGCTACCCGACGGCTGGTATCGCAGCCCGTACAGCGATCCGCGCTGGCAGGCCATCATTGACATTGCGGTCGAGTCTACGCTGGAGTCTGAGCGTTACTTTTCTCCCCTCGTCGTCAGCGAGACACTTTTTCAAAGCAGCAGAGGTGACGCGGTAGAGGAAGCGCGGCGCGAGGGAATTGTGCTCTATACGTGCGCGTCTGGAATCACTTCTGCCGGGAAGCGTCTTACACGATTGACGACTTCCTCCGATACCCCCGTCCATCCTTCGGTTGACCGCGCCTTGAGAGAGGCGACAGAAGATTACGACACAGAGCCTGCTGATTTGGACGATCCGCACCAGTGGCTTCTGTTGGCAGACGATGAACTGCGCGTCGTGCGTGATTTAATCAAGGATGCACACTACGCTCAGGCTGTTTCTCGTGCGTACTACGGCATGTTTTATGCGGCGAAGGCGATGTTACTCGCGATAGGTATCAGCGTGAAGAGCCACAAGGGCGTCATCGCGCAGTTTGGCAGGTGCTTCGTCGAGACTGGACGGATTGAGGCGCGTTTTGAAAGCATACTCTCGCGCGCAAATGAAGAGCGGTTGCGCAGCGACTACGCCCCCAAATCGCATCCCAAGCGCGAAGACGTAGAGCAAGCCCTTCATGACGCCGAAACCTTCATCGCCCAAGCGCATGAACTGGTCGACGAGGAGTTGAAGAAGCGCGGGGCGCAGGTGTGAGGCACTGGTGTTAACGTCCACCGTTCTCCGGGCCGGGCCGGGCCAACTGGTCGAATACCTGGCCGACGCCGAGGTCGAGGCGCTGGCCGAGACGCTGGTCGCTTTTGCGAACAGCGACGGCGGCACACTGTTGCTCGGCGTCGACGAGAACGGCAAGCCGAACGGCCACGTCTTCCCCGACGAAGCCGAATCCGCGCTACGCGGCGCCGAAGCGCGCTGCCGGCCCGCCGTGCAGGTGAAGTGGGAACAGGTGGACATGACCGGCGCGACAGTCGTCGCCGTGCATGTGTCGCGCAGCACCGAACTCCACTCGCTCAACGATGGCCGCGTGCTGGTGCGGATGGGCGTGGAGAACCGCCCGCTCGGCGGGGAAGCGATCCGCCAACTCGCCGCGACGAAGAGCAGCGCCGACTATGAGAGCGAAACCGTCCCCGGCGCGAGCCGGGCCGACCTGGACGACGCCATCCTCGCCGAGTTTGTCGAGAAGCGCGAGGAGCGCCAGCGCAAGCGGCTGGCCGTCAGCCCCGACGAGATGCTGCACGAGATCGGCGCGCTGGATGCATCGGGCTATCCGACGATGGCGGGCGTGCTGCTGTTCGGCAAGAATCCGCAACAGTTCATCCCGCAAAGCGGCTTGGTGTTCGTGAAGTTCATCGGCACCGAGCCGCGCGGCGAAGGCGGCCTGCCCGGCTACGGGAGACGTGAAGAGATCAGCGGCCCGCTGGCGCGCGTCATCGAGACGGCCTGGGAAGCCGTGTGGGAAGAGATGCACGTCGGGGCGGTGGTGAAGGGCCTGCAGCGCGAAGAGAAAACCGAGTATCCGCCGTTCGCCGTGCGCGAGGCGCTGGTGAACGCGGTGTGCCACCGCGATTATCGGCTGAAGGGGCGGCGCATCGAGATTCGCATGTTCGCCGATCGGCTGGAAGTGATCAGCCCCGGCGGCCTGCCCGGTTTCATCACCGTCGACAACATCGTCGAAGAGCACTTCTCGCGCAACCCGCGCATCGTAGCCGGCTTGTTCCAGTGGGGCTACATCGAAGAGCTGGGCCTGGGCATCGATCGCATGATCGAGGAGATGACCCAAGCCGGGCATCCCGCGCCGCACTTCAAAGCCACGCCGTACTCGTTCACCGTGACGCTGAGCAACGCACACGTGCGCCGGGCCACACCGGCCTGGGAGAAGACGATGAACGAACGGCAGGCTCGCGCGCTGGCGTACATCCGCGAGCACGGACAGATCACGAATCGGGAGTACCAGCAAATCTGTCCAGACGTGACGGCAGAAACTCTGCGCCTGGACTTAGTCGATCTGGTAAATCGCGGAATTATCCTTCGGATTGGCGCAAAAAAGGGCACATACTACATCATGAAGTAGCTGGCTCGAGGTGAGCGGCACTTGCTACGTGCTGGTCGCCCCGGAAATTTATCCCAAATATTTCCCAAGCCGCAGATTGGGATAGTTATGTAGCGAGGATTCATGCCGGTGTTCCAAAGCCGCGTCATAACAGGGCTGGCTTCAGCCGTCGCTTATTTCATCCTCGGCGTGATTCTCTACCGGCGGAACAGCTTCAAGGACTCGATGGGCCGGGTCGCCGCCGGTTACATCCTCCTCTCGATCCTGTGGAGCGCCGGTCACGCGGTTGTCGTGTGGCAGGGCCTGCTACCGATCGCTCCACGCGTGGGCCTTGAGATAGCCTTCGCCCTGGTGTGGGGCTTCCCGGCGCTGATTCTCATTTTGACGCTCCAGTTCCTCGAACGACCGGGGGTGAGAGGCGCTGGGATCCTCAGCGCACTGTGGATCGGGTTCGCGCTGCTCACGGGCTTCAATGCCTTCGGCATTTTGGACACGCTCATTCGCCTGCGCATCGCCGACACGCCCGCCACGGCCCTCAACACGGTGCGCATCTTGGGCTGGCTCACGCTCTCGATCAGCGCCTTGACGCTGACGCTCACCGACTACCTTCGCACGAAGCGCCCGTTGCACCGCAACCGGATCATGTTCTGGCTGATCGTGCTGCTGGTCACCCAGACCGGCGAGGGCCTCACGTTGATCCCGCCCGTCGTATTAGACATGCAGCAGCTCGGCCTCGGCGTGCGACTGCTGGGCGCGCTGCTGCTGACCTTCGTGATCAGCAGTTACAACCTGCCCAATCTGCGCGCCCTTGGCCGGCGCATCCTGGCGACTGCGCTGCTGACGTTGGTCTCCGGCTCATTGTATCTGGGCAGTTTCTTGCTGTTCCAGATTGCCTTGTCCGGCGCTCTCGGCCCGACGCTGGGCGTGATCGCGGCCGTCGGCATCGCGCTGGCGCTCGCGGTCATCCAGCAGCCGATGCTGCGCACCATCCAGCGACTACTCAATCGCTTCGTATATCGTCGCCAGTACGATCCGGCCCAGGCGCTGCGCGAATACAGCGCGGCGATCAGCAACATCCTCGATCTGCACCTGCTCGTCAACGTCGCGATCGGCATCATCAGCGAGGCGCTGGAGGCGCGGCGCGGCGCACTGATCCTGATCACCGAATTGCCTGACGCGAAAGTCGATGTGCGCCTGGTGAAGGGCATGGGCGAACTGGACGTGACGCAGTTCGAGATGGCCCTCACTAGCCCGATCCTGGCCGAGTGGCGCGCCGGTCGCCAGCCGCTGACGCAATACGATATCGACATCCTGCCCAAGTATCGCTCTGCCTCACCGATGGAGCGCACTTGGCTCCAGGCGCTCGACATGGAAGTGTACGTGCCGATCCGCTCGCAGAGCATTCTCATCGGCGTGTTCGCGCTGGGGCACAAGGCGTCGGGCGATCCGTACACGTCGACCGACTGCGACGTGCTGATGACGCTGGGCGATCAGACGGCCGTCGCGCTGCAAAACGCGCGTCTGGTCACCGATCTGAAACAGGCCAACACGGCGATCATGCAATTAAACGACGAGCTGACCCGGACGAACCGGCGGCTGGAGAAACTCGATCAGGCCAAGACCGACTTTATCTCGATCGCCTCGCACGAGCTGCGCACGCCGTTGACGCAGGTGCGCGGCTACGCCGACATCCTGGCCGATGCCATGCGCGAAGGCAACCCCAGCCTGCCGCAGGTGGTGCAGATCAGCCAGGGCATCGGTCGCGCCGCGCTGCGCCTGGAAGAGATCATCACGGCGATGCTGGACGTGTCGCAGATCGATTCGCAGGCACTGGCCATCCACCACGCGCCGCTCACAGTGGCTGCGGTGCTGCGCTTCGCGTCCGATAACTACAAAGAGGCGATCAAGACCCGCAAACAGAAGTTGATGATCGAGGGCATCGACGACCTGCCGCCGCTGCAGGGCGACTTTCAGCGCCTGTGCCAGGCGTTCAGCAACGTCATCGGCAACTGCATCAAGTACACGCCCGACGGCGGGAAAATCGCGGTCACCGGCCGCGCGCTGCGCAGCGAGTCGAGTGACGATGCGACGTTCGTCGAAGTGGTGATCGCCGACAGTGGCATCGGCATCCACAAAGAGGATCAGGAATTAATCTTCGAGAAGTTCTACCGCGTCGGCCCGGTCGAGCTGCACTCGACGGGACAGACAAAGTTCAAGGGCGGCGGGCCGGGACTGGGTCTGCCGATCGCGCGCGGCATCATTCAAGCGCACGGCGGCAAGATCTGGGTCGAATCCGAGGGGCAGGACGAGCAGCGCTTGCCTGGCAGCAAGTTCCACATCCTCCTGCCCGCCGCATCGCCCGGTGTGATCGCAGGCTATAACGGGCAGGCACAACCGGTGGTCGCACCATTCACCTCTACTCCCTGAAACCAGCGTTCACCTCTATGGCACTCCCTATCTTCATCGGTGTAGACATCGGCGGGACGAACCTGCGCGCGGCGCGGTTCACCGGCTTCGCTCACACGCCGGATATGAAACTCAAATCGCTGACCGAGGCGGGAGCCGGCCCGCAGGCCGTCATCCAGCGCCTCGAGCAGCTCATCCGAGACGTGTCACCTCCCAACCTGGTTGGAGTGGCCGGCGTTGGCCTGATTGCCCCCGGCCCGGTTGACCCGTTCAGCGGGACCGTGCTGGAAGCGCCCAATCTGCCCGGCTGGGAGAACTTGCCGCTGAAGCACATCATGGAGGAGCGATTGGGGCGGCCCGTGTTTCTGGGTAACGATGCTAACCTGGCCGCTCTGGGCGAGTGGAAATTCGGCGCGGGGCGCGGCCACGACGATGTGTTGTACCTGACCATCAGCACCGGCATTGGCGGCGGCGTGATCAGCGGTGGGCGACTGCTGCTGGGCGCGCACGGCCTGGCCGCCGAAGTGGGACACATGCTCGCCGTGCCGGATGGCCCGATGTGCAGTTGCGGCCAGCGCGGGCACCTGGAAGCGGTGGCGTCGGGAACTGCGATCGGCCACACAGCGCGGGCCAGGTTGTTGGCCGGCGGGGGCAGGCATTCGCTCATCCGGGATCGAATTGAAGGAGCGCCGGACCAGGTGACGAGCGCGATTGTCGGCGAGGCGGCGCTGGCCGGTGACGCCTTCGCGCAGGAGATCATCGCGGAGGCCGGGACATTCATTGGCCGCGCGGTGGCGAGCCTGCTCCACGCTTACAACCCGTCCATCGTCATTTGCGGTGGCGGCGTGTCGCTGTTGGGCGACATGCTGCTGGAGCCTGTGCGCGTCGCCGTGCGGCGATACGCGATGAGCGAAGCGTACTGGCGCGATTGCCCGATCGTCATCGCCGAATTAGGTGACGACGCGGGTCTGATCGGCGCAGGCGTGTTGGCGATGGAGCAGGATTTTACCTCTGCGCCGACCTGAACGGCGTTCATCGCTACGCATAAGAATCGTGATCCGCGAATTTACACGAATCGGCACGAATGGATTATTAGTAGATCACGGATCGCCGACTTTAGTCGGCATTTTGGGCATTTGCGCCAACTGAAGTCGGCGTTCCATGTGTTTTCGTGATCTCTGATTATTAGCGCAGATTCGTGGCGGACTCATCCGTGTCCCACAGATAACTCTTTCCGCTGAATAACAGAGGCACGCCGCCTCCCGGTAGCACATTGCCATCTCCCGCAAAAGTCGATAGAATGCGCGCGTGAACCGCGCCTACCGTTATCCGGCGACATTGCGTGTGTTGGGCCTGTTCGGATCGTTGCTGGCGGGCAGTATCTTGCTCGGATCAGTGCTGGCGGAGGTCGAAGCCGCCGATCCGATCGATTTCGTGTTGCACTTGCTCGGGGCCGTAGTGAGCGCGGCGATCCTGTGGCTGGGGCTGGAGTTCGGCGCACGGCGGATCACGCTTACAGCGGAGGGCATCAGGGCGCGGTTGATCGGCGAGCGACTGATCGCCTGGGGCGACCTGCATCGGGTGCGCGACGGTCCGTTCGGCACGTGGATCGTTCTTCCGAAGCACGGCCTGCCGATTGTGATCTGGCCCTTCCTGGAAGACTTCGGCACACTGGTCGAGTCCGTCGAAGCGGGGTGGACTGAGAGACTGTCTTAAAACTGACCCCTGAGACGAAGGACCGCTTCGCGCGACGAATGACTAATGGCTTTCGTCCTTCGTCTTTGGTCTTTCGTCTTTGGTCGTTCGTCATTGCGGTGGGAAGTTGTTCCTGGACGCCTCCTTAGTGGTTAATCTGGCGGCTTTTCAGGCCGAGGCGAAGAGCTCGGCCACTGGACAGGCGAACCCGGGGAGCACATCGGGCGCAGACAGCGTATCGGCTTCGGTCAAGATGGTCACCTCGCGCAGCGAGCGGTACATCGCGATCTGTCGTGATCGGGGATAGACTACGAGTACGAGTCGCACGCCGGCCACCAGCCAATCGGTGACCTTGCTCTGAATCTCGTCGGGATCGTCGTTGGGCGACACGACTTCGACGACGAGATCGGGCGCGAAGTCGGCGTAGCCGGTCGGCGGAACAGCCGGCCGGCGGGTCTTCGAGACGAAGGCGACATCCGGGGCGCGCACCGTGTCGGGATTGCGCGAGAGACGGAAGCCGGTCTCGGCGGCGACCACTTCGCCGAGATCATTCTGCACGGCATGGTGAGTGATCAGATAGCCGAGCCGATTCGTATACTTTCCATGCTCGTAACCGGGCGGTGTCATCTCGACCAGCGCTCCTTTCACCAGTTCGTAGCGGCCTTTGCCGGAGAGTTCCAGCAGTTCTTCGGCGGTCATCAGTTTCTCTGCCGTGATCACGGTTGCCTCCTATGTGCGGCGGACCTGCAACGCCGCAGTCGTCAGGCGGAGCCGCTTTAGATTATACACACATTCGGATGAAACCACAGGACAAGGTATTATCGGCGCGCGGATTTGCTCACACTGGAATGACTTGCGCAATCGAGGGTTCCTCACCGCAAAGAGCGCAAAGGACGCAAAGGAAAACTATGGCTTGCTTTACGCCCACCTGCCCCATATTAGGGACTCGTCCAAAAACAACTTCCGTTTTTTGGCATTCTGAGCGCAGCGAAGAATCCCTGCCCGATAAGCCGAGACCCTTCGCTGCGCTACCCAGAAACTTGGGCCGTTGCCAGCGCCCGCCGATGAACTCGACGGGCTACCGCGCCGCGTCGGATGAATCCGACTAGCCCGATTCATCGGGCGCAGCGGGGTAGCGCGGCGAATTCATCGCCGCGCGGCGACGTGGCCGGCACGTTTCTGGCTTCAAGCATATCGCCACCCGGCGCTGTGGAATTCTCAGGGTGACACGGGAACTTATACTTGGACGGCTACTAGTGGGTTGATGATGCCCAAAACGAACACGGTGATGAACGACACACAGCGACAAGTGTTGGCTGTGAAGTTCAAAGACGGCACGTCGGTGGAGTTGCCCTGGGGTTTCCTGCGCGATGCCTGCCCGTGCGCCGAGTGCCGGGAACTCCACGGCCCGCGCGATCCGCTGGCGCTCCGGCCCATGCCGAACAAGACGCTGACCGGCTTCGAGTACGCCGGCAATTACGCCGTGACCCTGATCTGGGCCGACGGCCATCGCTTTGGAATTTATACCTGGCCGTATCTGCGTGAACTGGCGGCGCTTACGACGAAGGACCAATGACGAAGGACGAAAGCGATACGCTTTGGGTCGTTCGTCTTTCGCCTCTCCGCAGGAATGAGCAATGGCCGACGATCTGACCCCCATCCGCAAGCAATACCTTGCGCTGAAGAATCAATATCCCGACACCATCCTCTTCTTCCGCCTGGGCGACTTTTACGAGACGTTCGACGCAGATGCCGAGGTCGTCGCGCGCGAACTCGACATTGTCCTCACCTCGCGGCCCGTGGGCAAGGGACAGCGCGTGCCGCTGGCCGGCGTGCCGCACCACTCGGTCGATCGCTACCTGGCGCAGTTGATCGAGAAAGGCTACCGCGTCGCCATCGCCGAGCAGATGGCCGATCCCGACACGGTGAAGGGTATCGTCCCGCGCGAAGTGACGCGCGTCGTCACGCCCGGCACCATCATCGACCCGGACATGCTCGACGAGAAGCAAGCGAACTACCTGGCGGCGTGGATCGAGGACGGGGGCCGCGTCGGTCTGGCGCACTGCGACATTACCACCGGCGAGTTCGCCGTCGCGCACATCGAATCGCTGGCTGCCGCGCAGCAGGAGTTGATGCGCATCGGCCCGCGCGAGTGCCTGCACAGGCAATCGGCGTATGTGCCGGCCGTTGTGCTCACTCAGATTCACTTCACGCCCATACCGGATTGGCGATTCGAGATCAGCAACGCGCGGCAGGCGCTGCTCGATCACTTTCAAGTCGCCTCGCTGGCCGGCTTCGGCATCGAGGGGCAGCCGCTGGCGATCGGGGCGGCGGGCGCGATCGCGCAGTATCTGCGCGAGACGCAGTCCGGCGCGCTGGCGCAGTTGACCGGCCTGCGCACGTACTCGACCGATCGCTTCATGGTGCTCGACCCGGCGACGCGGCGCAACCTCGAACTGACCGAGACGCTGCGCGAGCGCAAGTCGCATGGCTCACTGCTGGGCGTGCTCGATCTGACGCGCACGGCGATGGGCGGGCGGCTGCTGCGCGCGTGGATTTCGCAGCCCTTGCTCGACAAAGCCGAGCTTGACACGCGGCTCGATCGCGTGCAGGCGTTTTTGGACGACGCGCTGACCCGCGCCAAGACGCGCGAAATTCTGAAAGCCATGCCCGACCTGGAACGCGCCGTGGGCCGCGTGGTCAGCGACAACGCCGCGCCGCGCGACCTGGTCGCCATCCGCCGCGCGCTGGGACTCGTCCCCGATTTGCAATCAATAATCAGTAACCAGCGATCAGTAATCAGTAATCAGCAATCCGCAACCCCGCGAGGCGGGGCGCAAGCAGTCCACAATCCACAATCCACAATCGAACTCGATCCCTGCGCGGACACCCTTGCGTTGCTTCAGGCGGCCATCGCCGATGAGCCGACGACGCCGACCGGGCTGATTCGACCCGGCTACTCGGCGGAGCTCGATGGCATTCTCAGCGCTTCGCGCCACGCGAAGGAGTGGGTCGCCAGTCTGGAGAGGAGCGAGCGCCAGCGCACCGGCATTCACTCGCTCAAGGTCGGCTACAACAAGGTCTTCGGCTATTACATCGAGGTCACGAACACACACCGCGACTCGGTGCCGGACAACTACATCCGCAAGCAGACGTTGACCAACGCCGAGCGCTACATCACACCGGAGCTGAAAGAGCACGAGACGCTCATCCTCAACGCCGACGAGCGCATCGCCGAGGTCGAGAACCGGCTGTTCAAAGAAGTGTGCGCGCAGATCGCCAGCCGCGCCCGCGCGCTGAAAGCGACCGCGCAGGCGATCGCGCTGATCGACGCCGCCTCGTCGCTGGCCGAGGTCGCCGCGCTGAATAACTACGTCCGCCCGGAATTGATCGACGCCGACACCCTCGAG
The DNA here is from genome assembly GCA_036514635.1 of Anaerolineae bacterium. Classification (GTDB taxonomy): domain Bacteria; phylum Chloroflexota; class Anaerolineae; order Fen-1058; family Fen-1058; genus DASSFZ01. The sequence continues at coordinate 31,404 of DATBWU010000122.1, forward strand.
ATCAGCGCCGGCCGGCATCCGGTCGTGGAGCGGACGCTGATCGAGACGCGCTTCGTCCCCAACGATCTCACGTTCGACGCCGACACGCGCATCCTGATCATCACCGGCCCGAATATGAGCGGCAAATCGACTTTCCTTCGACAGGCCGCGCTCATCGTGTTGATGGCGCAGATCGGCTCGTTCGTCCCGGCGGAGCGGGCGCGCATCGGCCTGGTCGATCGCATCTTCACGCGCATCGGCGCGCAAGACGAAATCGCCGCCGGGCAATCGACGTTCATGGTCGAGATGGTCGAGACGGCGAACATCCTGCATCACGCCACCGCGCGCAGCCTGATCGTCCTGGACGAGATCGGGCGCGGCACCAGCACCTACGACGGGTTGAGCATCGCCTGGGCGGTCGTCGAATACATCCACAATCACCCGAAACTGAAGAGCAAGACGCTGTTCGCTACGCACTACCACGAGCTGATCGCGCTGGCCGAGACGCTGCCGCACGTGCGCAACGTCAACGTGGCTGTCGCCGAAGAAGGCGACAAAGTCGTGTTCCTGCACAAGATCGTCGAGGGCGGCGCGGACCGGTCGTATGGCATTCACGTCGCGCAATTGGCGGGGCTGCCCAGGCCGGTGATTCGCCGCGCCGAGGAAATCCTGGAAGACCTGGAGCAGGGCCAGACGACGCACGAGGCCGCGCCGGCAGTGGGCACCCTTCAACTGTCGCTGTTCGCGCCGCAGAACCCGGTGGTGGACGAGTTGAAGTCGCTGGACGTCGATGGGCTGTCGCCGCTGGAAGCGCTGACGAAGTTGTACGAGCTGAAGAAGAAGGCAACGGATTGACAACGAATCAGCGAGTCAACGAGTCAGCGAGTCGACGAATCAGCGAGTCGACGAATCAGCGAGTCAACGAATCAGCGAGTCAACGAATCAGCGAATCAGCGAGTCGGCGAGTCGGCGAGTCGGCGAGTCGGCGAGTCGGCGTATCCGTTGCTACCCGCTTGACCGTTTTGCGAAGCATCCATTGACAGAAGAACATCCACTCGCCGGTGTGAGACCTGCAGGAGGATATTCTGGACTTGCGTTGTGTGGTATCATCACCAGTGAGGCAAGCGCAGGAGTATGAACCATGGCCGTCCAATTGCAGCGCAGGCTGTTGACCGTCGAGGACTATCACCTCTTGATTCGGGCCGGTTCGCTCGGCGAGGACGATCGGCTGGAGCTGATTGAAGGGGAGATCATCGAGATGTCACCCATCAGCCCGGAGCACGCGGCGCGTGTCAAACGATTGAACAGGCTGTTTGCGCATCTGTTAGGCAAACGTGCCTTGATCAGTGTGCAAGACCCGATCCAATTACACGCACATTCAGAACCGCAGCCCGATCTGGCGCTGCTTCGACTGCGCGACGACGACTACGCCGAATCCCACCCCGGCCCTAATGACGTGCTGCTCGTCGTCGAAGTGGCCGAGACGTCGGCCAGTTACGACCGCGATGTGAAGATGCCCCTGTATGCGCGCGCCGGAATTCCTGAAGCATGGTTGGTCTCCCTGGCCGACCAGTGGATCGAAGTGCATCAAGAGCCTTCGCCGGCCGGCTACCTGTCGATGCGCAAGGCACTGCCCGGATCGTCCGTCGCGCCGCAGGCGTTGCCCGACGCGGCGCTGGCGGTGAGCGAAATTCTCGGATAAGCGACGGGCGCTGCGCCGCCCCCCTTTGCCTGGCGAGAAGCCATCATGTCTCAACCTGATCGTGCGAGTAGCGGATGGACTGATCGCGAAATCCTCAGTCTCGATCAAGATCGTCTGAAGTTCCACCATTACGCCAGTGTGCTGGCCGAGATCATTCGCGAGGCGGACACGCCGCTGACGCTGGGCGTGTTTGGCGCGTGGGGCTCGGGCAAGACCAGCCTGCTGCGCCTGATCAAGGACATACTCGATCAGGCAGAAGGCGAGACGGCGTACAGGACGCTGTGGTTCGACGCCTGGACGTTCGACAAGGAAGAGGCGCTGTGGCGCGCGCTGATCCTGCTCGTGCTCAAGACCGTGCGCAAAGAGATACCCCCTGACGCCGCTGAAGCACTCAAGAAACTGGACGATCTGGAAGCCAGTCTGTACCGCGACGTCGACCGCCGGGAAGCGGGGGGCGTCACGATCGACTGGGGCAAAGCCGCCAAAGGCGTCACCTCTGGCCTGACCCGCCTGACACTCTCGCTGGTGCCCGGCGTCGGCACGTTCCTGGCGAAAACGGCGGAAGAGGCGCAGAAGCAGCTGAGCGGCGGCGCGCTCGACACTTTGTTCGACGCCGTTCAACGCAAGCAGCGCGAGATTCACCGCGAGCACATCGAGTCGCTGGAGCAGTTTCAACGGGGCTTCGCCGAGCTGCTGCGGGAGCATTTCCTCAAGAAAGGGAAAGAGAGGCGATTGGTCGTCTTCATCGACGATCTCGATCGATGTCTGCCGGAGAAGGCGATCAACGTGCTGGAGGCGATCAAACTCTTCCTCGACGCCCCCGGCTGCGTCTACGTCATCGGCACCGACCGCGACGTGATCGAGCAGGGCATTCGCGTCAAGTATAAAGATTTCTTCGTCGGCGAAGCGGCGGACACGCCGATCACCGGCGACCAATATCTTGAGAAGATCATCCAGATTCCGTTCCACATGCCTCCGCTGCAGGAAGAGCGCATCGAGGCGTTCATCGCGCAGTACGATCAGACCGTGCCGGACGACTGCCGAAAGATTCTGGCAGCCGGCATCGAGCCATTCCCCCGCAAAGTCAAGCGCACCATCAACGTCTTCCGGCTGCTCAACAAGCTGGCCGAAAAGCGCGTCGCCGAGAAAGAGATCGACCAGTTCACGCCGGGCCTGCTGGCCAAGATCGTCGTCATTCAGAACCGCTGGCGCAGGCTGTACGACGACCTGATCGCCTATCCGAACCTGATTCAAGACCTGGAGCGGCACTTCCGCGCGGCGGAGACGAAGCCGGCGGAAGCCGATATGACGCAAAAACGCGCCGGGCGTCCCGAAGGCGAGCTGCAACAGGCAGACGCGCCGCCGGTCAAGACCGGGCGACAGACTCTGTTGGAGCGGCACGCCGCTTACCCGGCGCTTGGCAACACGCTGCGCCTGCCGCCTTATTTCGAGGCGCTCACGATCGACCAGATTCAACTCTACCTGTATCTGACCCACACGGTTGAGGCCGAGACCGCATCTGAGGAAGCCGAGATCGACATCGACGCGCGCCGCTGGGATGACCTGCTGAGCAACGACCGGACCCGCATCCGCGCCGCAGTCGAAGCGATCGCGCGCGACGGTCAAAGCCGCGGCTACGTTCGGCGGCTGCTCGGCGCGCACGCAGACGACAAAACGCTTTCGCTGCACCAGCGCGCGTCGGCCCTGACGGCGGTTGGCTATCTGGGCGATCCGCGCCTCCACCCCGGCGACCTGCCGGAACTGATCACCCTCCCGGCCGGCCCCTTCCGCATGGGTACCAGCCCGGAAGAAGCCAAGCACCTGAAAGAACAGAACGTCGAAGCGCGGGACGACGAGCAGCCGCAGCACAGCG